>JAHDEN010000016.1 GCA_020628815.1 Chloroflexota bacterium
TGACGTCGCACATGTCAGCGATTTTCACGCTGTTAAGCAAGCTGTTTTTGATGATCCGTTGATCGTAGCCGGTGAACAGCTCCATCATTTCGGCCGTGTTTTTAAGATAGTAATCTTTATCGCTAAAGGTCATCTTTGGGTTTGCCAAGGTTGATCCGGTTTGGATACACAGCAAAACCTGATGCGGCCCCGCATCTTCTTTAAGGGTGTAGTGGACGTCGTTGGTGGCTAAAAAGTTGTTTTCAAGCCCAAATTTGGGGGCCATGTTGATGAGGTGTTTGTTCACCTCAGTTAGCTCTGGAATCGAATGCTCTTGCAGTTCTAGATAGAAGTTTTCTTTACCGAAAATATCTAGATACTCTCCCATCAGTTTGTCCGCTTCGTCCAACCGGCCGTGCATCAGCGCCTGTGGAATCTCACCGGCCAAACAGCCGGAAGTTCCGATTAGCCCTTCAGAGAATTGGGCCATAAACGGCCGGTCGATGCGTGGTTTGTAGTAATACCCTTCTAGCTGGGATGCGGTTGCTAGCTCCAGCATGTTTAAGTAGCCGGTCTGATTTTGCGCCAGCAACAGCATGTGGCAACGATCCCGGTCTAGTTTTGAGTCCCGGTCGTGCATGGTGCGGGCCGCCATGTAGGTTTCAACTCCGATGATCGGCTTCACCCCCGCCTTTTTCGCCGCCTGGTAAAACGGCATGCTCCCGTACATCACCCCGTGGTCGGTAAGTGCAACAGCCTTTTGCCCAAGTTCGGCCGCGCGATTGACCAGATCATCAACCCGACTCAGTCCGTCTAGCAGGGAGTATTCACTGTGGCAGTGGAGGTGGACAAAGTCGTCGTTGTGGTTGTTACACATGTTGTAAATTTATCCTGAGCCCGTCGAAGGGTGAATCGACGGTGTCGTATGTTTATAGGTCGCTAGCTTGCTAGTTATGCATAGAGACGGCCGATGATCGCTTTTCTTTCAGAAGGGTTGATGCGGGTTTTGTTGTATTGTCCCGCATAGATGAAGTATACCACAATAACTCTTGTTAAATTTTGAACGCAACAAAATTTTAAGGAATAGAATCTTTAATTATTTATTATTGTGATCACAAAGAAACCTTCCTAATTTGACTTACTAAGAGAGAATAGATCATCGACACTTTCTGGACACAAACTATCATTTTTAAAATAGATAGCGCACTCTACTGGTTCAAATCCCCGCCAAATATTTCTTTTTGCATCAGCAAGTAAATTATTTGTCCACCAAATCCATATGTCCTCACTTTCGTTTTCAAGAATCAATCGATCCCCTTGCGAGTTAGCAATCCCAGAAAGGCCTTCAGGAGAGTTGTCATGGAGTGTGACAAAACTTTTTGTTTTTAGACTCCAATACTTAACAGTTTTATCGTTGCTATAGGTTAATACGTGATCACCAGAGTGATCAAAATTTGCTGAATTTACTGCTTCGGTGTGACCTTTGAGACTTATAAACTCAGGTCCATCCATGTGCCAAAGTTTTGCAGTTCTATCCCAACTCGCAGTAAGAATTAAGTCTTCGCTTGGGCTAAAAACAGCTGTGTTAACTCCATCACCATGGCCTTCGAATGAAACCAACTCATTTCCATTTAAATCCCAAAGCTTTGCAGTGCCATCCCAACTTGCAGTAAGAATCTGCTCTCCACTTGGGCTAAAAACAGCTGTGTTAACTCCATCACCATGGCCTTCGAATGAAACCAACTCATTTCCATCTAAGTCCCAAAGCTTTGCAGTGCCATCCCAACTCGCAGTAAGAATCCGCTCTTCCGTTAAGTTAAAGTCAGCAGAATTAACACTTTTTGAATGCTCATCGAAAGTTGTAATTATCAATCCATCAATATTCCAAAGTTTTGCTGTTCCATCTTGGCTAGCTGTAAGTACATAGCTTCCATCTGAGCTAAAAACTGCTGAATTAATTTTACTAGAATGCCCATTAAATGAGATTAATTCTTCCCCATTAATACCCCAAAGTTTAACGGCTCCATTTTGATATGTGGTAAGTATTTGTGTACCAGACGGATTGAAGAAAGCAGTGTTTACGGCATTAAAATCAGTTCCAAACCCATTTGATTCGTTTCTATTAATATCCCAAAGTTCAACGGTTCCATTTTGGTATGTGGTGAGTATATGTGTACCAGACGGGTTAAAGATAGCAGTGTTCACAGCATTGGAATCAACTCCAAACTCTTTCAATTCGTTTCCATTAATATCCCAAAGCGTTGCTGTGCCATCCAAGCTTGTTGCCAGAATTTTATCTTCATTTTTATTAAGAAATGCTGACTTAACCGCACTAGATTGTTCAAATGTTGTTCTGTCAATCAACTGGATTAAAACGTCGTAAAGACCCCTATAAGTATCAGGTTGAAATGACAACTGATAGGCAGTCAAAGACAACATTAGAGCTAATTCTGGGTTAATACTTTTTTGTAGGTGAGCGTTGGAAACTAGGCCACTTGCTTGTATTGAACTTTTTAGACTTTGCAATTCATTTTGTGATGCTTGTAAGGTTGCTTCTGACGAAACCAACTGGCTGTTTGATTCTCTCAAATCACTCTCAGACACCTGTAAGGTTGCCTGAGCTTCAATCAACTGAGCATTGGAGTCTTTTAACTCATTCTCAGAAGCTTCAAGCGTCGTCACGATTACATCCTTAGCATCGTTAGCTTCTTGTAGATTATTGTTTGATGTCTCAAGTTCAGTCTGGGCTTCAATTAATTCATCATTTAGGGTCTGAGTCTGATTATTTAGTCTCGAAAACGAAACAGCGGCAATAATGGCCAAAATTGAAACAAAAGCGGCGATGGCAGCTCCCCAACGGACTAAAATTGAACTTCTTTCTGCTCGTTTACTTGCAACAATAAAATCTTGCTCCAGCAGGTTAACAAACTCTACTAAATTATTTTCATTTGCAACCACTTGAGCCAACTGCCCGCCAGCTAGCAAATAGCCAGAATCTTTACCGTTTTCCTCCCATTCGCGGGCATTGCTTGCGATCAAATGGTACAGGCGCAACAAATCACGGTTGTTATCAAGCCATTTTCGTAACAGGGGCCACTCACGTAATAATGCTTCATGTGAAATTTCTACTCTATTTTCAGCAGTTGTGATCAGTCGTTGGTCTACTAAATTGGCTAAAAGGGTCTGAATCTGCTCAGGTTGCTTATCATCAATTGACAATAGCCAATCTAAAGGTACACGCCTACGGGTGTCAGCTTGTCCTTCGCCCAAAGTCGCCAAGCGTATAAAAATCTGTTTAATCCGTTCCTGATTTTCTGGCTCTTTCTGTGAGTTGTAGAATTTATCAGCGGTATTTCTGATTGCCCCTTTGACTCCACCTGCCTCTTGATATCCGCCAACGGTTAGCGTTCTGCCTTTTCTATTTTCCCAAGTGGCTAAGAGAGCGTGGGAAAGTAGGGGCAAGGCTCCTGGCTCATCATCAATATCATTCAGAATTGTTTCGACAAGCCCTGCATCAAGCTCCCACTGCCCAGCAGTTGCTGGCTCCTCAATCGTCTCTTCTAGCTCATCTCGTGACATCGGCCCAATGTTGGCTTGGCTCGTCTCCAACATCGCTCTAAACGATTCGTAGGCTAAACAGCGGTGGTAAAAGTCAGCCCGCAAGGTGCATAAAATCAAAATCGGGCATCCGTTTTTCGGCTGGCTGGCCATCATCAAATTTTCAATAAATGCTTTTCGCTCTTTTTCATCTTGGCAGGCGGTAAATGTTTCTTCAAACTGATCAACCACCAACAGTAGTTTTTGGTCGGTTTTGTTCTCATCCAACAAGCGGCGAACATAAAGGCTCAAGCTCCGGCTATCTTTCTTCAAATCATCAATCAGCGTGGTGGTGGCGGTCACACTTTCAGAATCACGGGTTAGTGAACTGGCTAGCTCTGTCAGCGGGTGAGCTGATGGGGTAATCAGGTGCAAGGGCCACTCTTTTGAACCATTGGGCAGTTCAGTATTTGCCTGCTGTGGCCGGTTCCCTTGCAGGGTCGGTATCAATCCCGCCCGCACCAGCGATGATTTGCCGCTGCCGGAGGCCCCTACAATCATCAAAAAGTTTAGTTTTTCGTCGTTGATCCGTTGGATGAGGGAGGTGATGAGGGCATCCCGGCCGAAGTAGCGGTCTGTGTCGTCTACATCGAAGTAGTTTAGCCCTTGGTAGGGGGGTGTTTCGTCTGGGTCTAGAGGGGTGTTTTTGATCCATTCTTCTTCAATGAGCTTTTCAAGCTGTTCGAGTTTCCCCTGTTTTATGGCTTTATCGATTAGGGAAACAACAAGAGTGGTCAGTTCTGCATTTCCCCCTTGAGTAAGCTGTTCAAAGTTAATCTCGAGATCGTTCGCTAGCCCCCGCAAACTGTTGAGGTCAAATGTTTGCTCAATCCTTAATCTTAGTTCCCGTGAATGTCTCCCTTGGTCTGTCATTGTTTGATTTTCTTAATTCCTAAATATGATGTGGGTATTATATTTAGGATGTTGGAATTTGGGAAATTATCCCCTATGGCTGAATTAATCACTCGGCCACTCTTGAATTAATAAATTGTCCATGTGGTATCGGATAACATTTCCAGCCGTTCCATCGATTCCAATACTCATACCACCGCTATCATTTAGATGCCGCATTAAATCATTAAAAATAAAAAATGGCTGATTCTCGATACCTACCGTAAATTTGTCATTCTCTACCTGTAAAAACAGATGATTAACCGCATTCAGATCCGGGTTGTACCCGGGCAAGGGAAAGGATTCAATCAACTCATGCTTAAGCAAACCATCCTCACCCGGATAGAAGAAATAAAGGGTTGTGTGTCCATTTTGATCAATACAGAGGTTGTAATATCGTCCGTCATCCTGAGTGCGGAACTGAATGTTGAATCGGCCGAAATGCCCAACCGTTTGAGGCTGGACAATTGAGGAAAGATAGACAGAAAGACCAAAGTTTTTTAATTCTTTCTCAAGCGGAATATCCGTTCTGTACATCCGAAAGTCATTGGCAAATAGTGAATTCAGAACCATATGGCCTGATTCAATCCGAATATCTCCCTGTACAGAATTAGATTCAGTCGTTTGATCCCCCAAATTCCATCCACGTCTATTGTCATCAAAGCTATCCTTGAATATCACGGGCGGAATCTTATCTTCTAATTCAACCTTACTTGGGTTAGGCACATCTTTTGTTGGAACAGGCTCGACCTCAAGAGCTGTGGTTGATTCAGGTTTTATGCAATCCTCTATTTGAATAAAATCCTGATTAAGCTGGAGAGCTATTTCCGGCCGAACTTGCATAAAGCAAAGCACACTACCTTGAAGGTTGCTGTTAACAATCAAGTTTTTAGTATTCCGTTCAATGATCACTCGATTTTTATAATCGGCCGGATTTAGAAGTAACTGAATAATAGTGCTATCAGGGATCTCTGTGCCATTGTAGAAATGACCATAGTCTAGAAATGCGCGGCCGTCTTGAGATCCCGTAGCGGACTCTGAAACCAATGCAAAGTCATGTCTCAACATTGTTCGCACCCCACCAATCGGCATTCCGTTGTAATCCCAAACCATAATTTCTATTAACTTCGAATCGGCTGGTAAATTACCAAGGCTTGAAGAGGGGGCTCGATCTGCTTCCGCTACTGGGTCAGGCTGCTGAGAAGTAGTCCCTGAAGTTCCTCCAGCTTCCGCTTCTCCGGTCATGATTGTGATTAATTTTTGCCCAAGATCGATTGTCCCATTAATTCCTCTGTCTCCAAGAAGATAGAAAAGCAGGGCAATACCAATTAGTAAAATGATGGGCACCTTTAGCGCATTTGATACAGTTAATACCACAGATATGATGCACCGGTTTGCTTAACAAGCGTTGGAAAAAACCAAGATTAGGCAAACTGATATTGTACGTAGAATAGATAGGTGTGGAGTTCTTTCCTTTTAGCTAAAAAACCCCATAGTATTGTCCCAAATTGCCCTGCAGGTTTGTCTCAATAGGTCACAGATCGAGCCTCTACTCCATCTGCAAATGTGCGACTACATGTAGCTTCCTAAAGTGCTGGCTTCATCACACAGGGTATGCAAGGTTGGGCGATTTAGAAGAGTTTTAAATCTTTCAATCGCCGTACAGCTAACCCAAACCATTTTCAAACCGAGACGGGATCAGGTTAGCCTTACACGAAAATCTTAACCTGAAACCGGCTTCACGACAAATTCACGTCATAAACTGCTAATTTATTTCGTTATTTGAGATGATTTGGCCCGCTCAAACTCTGACTTCTTTAACCGGTAGAGGGTTTCTTGGGTCAAGATACGATGCTTACTGGCAATATCCGCCTGAACCCCAACCAAGAAGACCAGCATACCTAAAATCAGCAGGCCGCTCCCGATCGATACCGATTGAACAAAGCGATTTCGATCATCTAAAAATAGATAGACCCAGAAAAATCGGCCGAGTAAGACTGAGCCTGCTAGCAAAAATGGTGCCGAGATGTAGGAAAAAGTGCGCAGCGGTTGATAAAAAACGTAGAGGCGTAAAATTGTGGCCGCTTGCGCTTTAATAAAATGCCATAGCCCTTTGGCCAGCCTTGACGGCCGGGTAGGGCCATTTGCTTGGATGGGAACGCTCTTAATAATCATCCCCTGATTACCCGCTTGGATAATCGTATCAAGCGTATAGCTAAACTCCGTCAAAATATTAAGCCGTAGCGCCGCCTCGCGTGAGTAGGCGCGGAAACCGCTGACCGCGTCGTTAATGTCTGTGCCGGTCACCGAGCGAACAACCATATTCCCGGCCGCCTGGAAGAACTTCTTGATCGGCGAAAAATGGGGAATTGTTTGGACTTGCCTGTCTCCCAAAGCGATATCAGCTTGGCCGGAACGGACTAGCTCAACTAGCTCAGAAATCGCACTGCCAGGATACTGGTGATCCCCATCGGTATTCACGATGATGTCAGCCCCTTGGCGCAACGCCTCTTCTATCCCAGACTGAAACGCTTTGGCCAACCCAAAGTTGCGCGGATGTTTAACGATATGATCCACCCCCAACCGATACGCCAAATCTAGCGTGCCGTCGGTGCTCCCGTCGTCGATGATTAAGGTTTCGATGGTGTCGATCCCTGGAATTGAAGTTGGAATATCCCCCAGCACATCGGCCAAGGTTCCTTCTTCATTAAGACAGGGGACTTGAATAATCAGTTTCAAAGGATTTTAGATTTTAGATTTCTGATTTCAGATTTTGGATTGACGATAATTCTCTCATTACGCAGGGAGATTGCTAAAACTCAAAGTAGCTGACATGGCAACCAATCGTAAATCGTGAATCCAAAATCGTAAATATTATGCAGATTTTATTTCGCGCCACGAATACCCGGCCGCTACGATTTTCTCAATCGCATCTTGATTACTGGGCAACTCCGGCCGATAAATCTCAACCATACTCTGGTAATTACCGCCACGCAACAGCGTTAACATATCATCCGTGCTAAACGTTACACTGCGCCGCCGGTCAAAGGCATAGTTTGCCATAATCTTGGCACAAGCCGCGGCCGATTCCTCTTGTCCCAGCTTGATAATAACCGCTTTGTGCTTGATCGTTGGCTCCGGATTAACCGGCATAGTAGATGGGTCCGGTGTTACCGGTGGCTGTGGCTCGATTGATGGAGCTGTGGGGACAGCCGCAGGAGCTGGCCGAACCGGGGTTGGTTCTGGATCAGGTTGGGGCGTTGTTGTCACCGGCGGAGGGGCGGCTGGCACTGGTGGCGTTGGCACAACCGGTACGGCCGGTTCCGGTTCAGGCGTTGGGGGGATGGGGGTCGCCGGTTCAGATGTGATTAGATTTTCCGTCTCGCCCGGTACAAAGAACTTCGGTTCCATCGAACTTAGCTGCGTCCCTAAATCCAACAAAGGTTGTCCGGCCAAAATATTTGGGGCCGTTTCCCATTTGCCCGCGTTCCACAAACAAGAGCCAACAATGTTGTCATGCTCCATCATCAGTTTGTTGTAGCGCAAAATATCATCGAGCCAACCGGCCGGTAATCCGTTCCAGCCCGCAAGCCAACCCAACTCGGTAATCACCATCGGCATATAGATACCGTTTTCGAGCATCAGTTTGGCTTCGACAAACGGCCGGCCGGTGTTGCTGTCGCTCGGTGTGCCGTCAGGGTTGGTCAAATGCACCGAGTCTATGGTGACACCCGAATAGGCATGGCGGCTGTAAATGTGCCCACCAGCCTGCACCTCTTTCATAAACGGCATCCACGTGCTGATCCAGTCAGGCAGGTCGGGGCTTCCACCCGCATCACCCCACAAAGCCAGCTTAAAGCCATCTTTTTCGGCCGCTTTGACCATGCCACGCAAATACAAAATGGTGCGCGGGTTATTGATTTCATTGATCGGTTGAAAGTAGACATCGTCTCCGTAGCGATCCCGAATCGGTTGATACCGTTGTTTTAGAATCCCCCACCAAAATTCGGCCGCCCCTTCTAGCTCATCATCTTTTAGTCGATCAAAATCGCCGGGAGCGTCTTTGTGATCGTGTACTTCATGTGTCCTAAAGATTTTAATCGCTTGTTCCGGAATTTCATCAAAAGCACCCGGATCAAATGTTACAACAGACACCAAATGGGGAGCCGCTACCCCGTAATTGTCTCGCTGATGGGCCGAGACATGCACACCTATTTTATGTTTTTGAGCCATTTATATTTATCCCTGAAATCACGTATGTTTTTCCCATTTTAGCAGGTTGAGCCGCTTTTATCATTGCGGTTCAATCGCTTTTTTCACTAAGGGTACAATAATGCTAGCTTCCCAAACAGTTCTGCCTATGGTAGATTAAACTGAATTGGCCTAAATCGAGAGCTTGTGCAACCTTCCCGATTTGGATTAAAACGCTAGAGTTTCCCCATAAGATTCAATGGGCACCGGCGCCAGATAGATAAAACGTCCTTAAACCGTTGACAGCTTTGTATTACAAAGTTAGGCTGAGGCATACCCTTCAGGGTGATGATCGATTTTGGACTCGACTATCATGCGTCTATCCAGAACACCTTACGTCACAACCGGTTACACCGCTTTTCGCTGATTTTAAGTTGATGATCGGTGGAAGTTTGAACCGCCCGTCGTGATTAAGCCGTATGCAAATCTCCGGTTAGTTGATAAGCCCTGTGTTTCGCTGTGCATAAACAATCTAAGAATGGAAGCGGTCTGCCATTTATGTGGGATGAGAGCTTCGCGCAATTATTCTGTCTATAAAACCGTCGTCTTTTTAGATGACGCTATTAATAATTTTTAAAATTTATAAGCAGGTAAATCAACCTGCTGGGTGAGAGCAAATAAGTATGATAACTGACACAAAATCGCCATTAGTAGCCGCCGCACGTCGCGTTGGTGAAGAAACAATTTCCAAATATGCGGCCGAGATTGATGAACAATACCGGTTTCCTAAAGAAAATATTGAAGCATTGTATGCTGAAAACCTGATGAGCTTGTTCATTCCAGAATCTCTTGGCGGTACTCCTTGTAGCTATCAAGAATATTGTCACGTTGCTTCAGTATTGGGGGAATACTGTCTGTCAACGGCGTTGATTTGGGTCATGCATACGCTGCAGCTGGCTCTGCTGGCTGATCATGCCGCAGACGAACAAGCTGAAGTCATGCGAGATATTGCTAGCACCGGTGCACTGCTAGGGTCAGTGACTACCGAATTTGGTAAAGGTAGTAGTCTTCTCAACATTAAATCTCCTCTTGAATTTGATGGGGATAAGATGTTTGTGCGGCGTAAAACCCCAATTTCAAGCTATGGCAAACACGCCAAATACTTTTTGCTCACCATGCGAGCAGATGAGAATGCCCCATCTTCAGACACACGTTTGGTGTTATTAAAACGGGACGACAAAGGCACGATTGAGACTCATGGGGATTGGAGAGCGATGGGGATGCGAGGGACAGGCAGTATCCCGATGTCGTTTGATGTGGAAGTCGATAAGAGTCGAATGCTTTCTAAACCATTTCGCACGCTTGCGATGGAGTCGATGGTTCCCGTATCGCATCTCGGTTGGACCGCCGCCTGGTACGGGGCCGCGTCTGGCGCATACCGTCGCTACATTAAAACGGCACGGCAAGCCAATGCTCGCGGGTTAAATCTGTTTCAATCTGATTTATTTACCCATCGCTTGGCTCAGGTGAGAGTCTCTCTCGATATGACGTTAAGTATGATCTCGCACTTGGCCTTAAAATATGATGATTTGCGGGATAATTCAGCACCAGCGGCCGCCTATGAAGATGCAACTTTGAAGATTTTGGTGAACAACCTGAAAGTAGGCGTTTCTAAACTGATGTTTGAAGTGGCTGATGATTTAATCGAAATGGCTGGAATGAGCTTAGGCTACCGCCAAGGGCATGATTTAGCTTTAGAAAGATTATTTCGGGATTTGCGGTCTGGTGCGTTGATGTACAACAATGATCAAATTCTGGCGGCTAATGGTAAATTGGTCTTGATGGAAAAAACCAAGCTCTTTAAGTGATGCAGGTTTGTTAGTGGGTCGCCTACATACAGTTATACGCACCACCGGTGTCAGCCTATGTGATTTGGCTAATGATTTCATCCAGCGTCATTAAATCTGGCCCATCCCACAAATATTTTTTTAGTGGGATGGTTAGCTCCTCACTCACCTCGACTCCCTCTGCACGTAGTCTGTCCGCCTGTTTGTTGGCAGATAGCTCTCGATTAACCGTACTAATCCGGCCGGCCGCATTGATCACCCGCCACCACGGGATTTGATCATTGTCAGGGCTATCTTTAAGCGCATTGAGCGCATAGCCGACTGCGCGTGATGCACGATTGCGCCCCAACATTCGGGCGATGCGGCCGTAGTTGGTCACTTTTCCGGCCGGGATGAGTTTCACCACGGCGTACACTTGATCATAAAAATTAGACATGGGATTTACGATTTTGGATTGATGATTTACGATTGAGCTGTCTATTGCATGTATATTCGTTGAACGCACAGCCTGTCGGAATGAAGATAGAATCGTCAATCCGAAATCGTTATTCGCCAATCATCCTTCTCATTCTCGGTTCTAAATCATCCCAAAAAACGTTGATATCGCCAATGCAGCCACCGTGACCGCAATTGAGCCAAGTTAGCTCACTATTCTGTGCAGCTGCATGTAGCACATCTGCCTGATACGGTTTTACCACAATGTCTGTGGTGCCGTGCATAAAATAAATCGGCCGGTCATACGTTTCGACCACGCTCAAATTATCAAACTGATCTTTAGCCAAAAAGCCGGGCAACCAGCGGTCTCGAGCGATGTGGCCAATGCTGGCAAAAGTCGAGAGCATGATCGCCCCTTTAGTCGGCCGATGTTCGGCCAAGCCCCAGGTTGCACCACCACCTACCGAGTGGCCAAACAGAATGATTTGATCAGGATCGATTTCTGGTCGAGCCACCAGCCAGTCGTACCCGGCTACGGCCGATTCGACGATCCCGTCCCGTGACGGTTCACCGGGGGCGTGCCCAAAGCCAGGGTAGCCGATAATTAGCACACCAAAACCCTTGTCCCGCAGTGGCTGCGCCATGCCCACCCAATCATCTGCAATCTCGCCGTTACCGTGCCCAATAATTACAGCTGGGGCAGGCTGGTTTGATTCTGGTGGTTCTAGGTACCATGCAAATCCGGCATCTTTACCCAGCGATGTGTCAAACCGTGCCGCGATAAGTCGGTCATAATCGGCCGGATTTTCGATTTGAATCGGCCGTTCTTTACCCGGAAACAGTGCCTCACGCTGGATCGCATAAAAGAAAATCGTATAGGTGAGATAAACAACAAATGGCAGAGTAACAACTGTAAAAAGTGCTAGGCGTAGAAACATAGATAAGCAGGAACGTTTAGGTTTTTGTGGCAAAGACATAATTTTTAGAGAGTGCTTGAGTTAAAAATTAAATTATCAAGCACTCTCTAAAAATTTTCAGGCACTCAGGTGGTTTCCCATCTAACCAATGGTCCTGCCACCCAAGTTGGGGGAGGAGATCCATACAATTCAGTTGAGTCACTCACACTCATATCGATGATGTTGCCTTTCATCGGGCCGCGCAACAGGCTCATCACCTGCCCCGCATCACGATGGTCAGATTTTGCCCGCAGCGTGTGTTGGTTGTATTCCCAGTGCTCTTGGCGCTCCATGTAACCGATCCCTTCATTGATCAGGTCGGTAGCCATCGCCAAGCCTGCTTCGTCCGGTTCAAAGCATTCATCGGCCGGAGTGCCGTAACCCAATCCATGATGCACAGGGTCGGCCGTCGAGACGATCACAGCGTTTTCGCACAGCTTCGCCAGCTCGTCAATGCCGGGCAAATTCTCCGGCTCACCACCGGCCAGCCATGGGTAACGCTCAATCATTTCAGGGGGATTAGAGATGCCCCGCCGTTTAATTTCAGCTTCCCAAAAGTGGCGCCATCCCATCAGGGCGTGATCGCCGGTCCATTCTATCCGGCCGGTTGCGTCATTCAATCCTGATCCCTGAATGCCATAAAACGGCTGGGCAGATGGTTTCTCACCGGCCGCCACTGCGCGCCGGGCCATTTCCATCTCATGCGTAAAGGCGTGTAGAACACTAATCACGACCACACGATCTGCACCACTTTCAAGCGCAGCATGGGCCACGGCCGCTTGCTGATACCCGCAGTCATTCACTGAGATATGAGGGAAGACCAGCATCCCTTTGTTTGCCAACAAATCTCCCAGTTTATGTTCTTGGCTAAGCGCAATGCCACGCTCTAAATGATCTTGGGTGCCATCCTCGCCCAGCTCATTAATTTCACGCGCATACATGGCCAAAATATCTTTTTGCAATTGATCTCTATCTAGTTCCATTTTTCTTTTCCCCAGACCAGACAGGTTTTTAAAACCTGTCTGGTCTTTTGAATATAAACAGTTACTTCAATTCAGCTCGACGCTGTGCCAAAATCGCATCATTATGGGCCACATCATTTCCATAGGTGCGGTAAATGATGAACCAAATGAAAATACGGATTAATACCAAACCGCTGACTAAATAAAGCAGCACAACGTCTAGCCCGATCGAAACGGTCAGTAGCCCAACCAACAAAGTAAAAACGACATCCCCCAACCGTTCAGAGCCTGACTGCCATAATCCATAGGCGGTACTGCGTAGCTCTGGGGTGGTAATGCGGGCGATCATCGGATGCATGATCGGATTGTCGAACGCTAAGACAAATCCCAAGAGCATGTTAACCAAGGCATACGGTCCGATGTCTGTGCCAAAATCTACTGCAAGTGAGATCACCAAAAAGATGAAGCTGAGTGTGAGTGCTACATGGTAGATGATGGAGCGCGCATTAATGTGGCTTTTGCCATTTCCATTTCCAATTCGGGTGCTGAGCGCCCCGGCCGCAAATCTGCCAAGACCCAAGCCACCGGCCAGTGCACCCACAACCAACGATCCTTCAGCCACCGGAATCCCGCGAAAGTCGGCCAAAAAGGTGGGCAAAAAGGTAAACAGGGTCACGGTGCCGATTAAAAATTTGTCAGCCAGCATCAGATTGAGCGACTTGTTCTTGAAAAGCGTGGCTACTTTATCAATGCTAAATTCATAAGCGTCGGCCGCTTTTTCAGCGATGCCCTGCATTCCCGCATCGGTTTGCCCACGGACCGGTTCTTTATAGAAGAGCCAAATCAAAACACCGCTCAAGATGCTCAAGCCACCGGCCACGTAATAGCCCATGCGCCAGCCGTCCGGTACATTTTCAAGCTGCCCAACCATCACAATGGCGAAAATGCCCAAGATGCCGGTGATTCCGGCCCAAACCCCTTTGGCCCAACCGCGCGTTTTGTCGGTAAACAGGTCGCTTAAAACAGAATTGGTGATGGGCGTTGTAGCTGAGGCGCCAGCGGCCGAAATAGCGACCAGAATCAAGACTTGGGTGTAGTTGTTTACCATCCCCAAAGCGACGGTCCAAATTCCCCAAACTCCTGTGGCAAAAACTAGAATCGCTTTGCGGTTATAGCGGTCTCCTGCCATTCCCCACAGCGGGCCAAAAATCGCCCCCACAAGTTTGCCCAGTGCGGCGATAAAGCCGAGAGCTGAAGTTGCCAGCCCTAAAGCCGGGCGCATAACGGTAAAAAGAATGCCCAGAATGCCCCCTTCAACACCGTCTACTAGTCCGGCAAAAGATAGCAGGACCACGTTGGTCCAGCGGCCGGGCATCTTTGTAGCACTCTCATCGATTTCTTGATCAAGCTCATCATCTAAGTTCATGGAAGCGGTCATGGGTTTCTCCTCAGGAACGGAAATTAAAAAATATTCCCTCTTAAATTTCCGTTCCTTCACAGCTGAAGGTGTATCGTGGGAATTTCGCAATTGCTTTAAGTAAACCTTCAGCCTTTTTTGAGATCGGATTGTAGCCGAAAAGGAGAAAGGTCAAAGTTAGGTTTTAGTTGAGCTGAGTTAGTGGAGTTAGGATGTTCGCTTGCAGGGAGTGCTGAGCTTGTCGAAGTATGTTCTCGCTGTTGCTGAACACGTGTGAACTGAAAGTTCTAGTAGTGAGCAGGCTCTCTTGAACTCTTTTTACTGGCGTAATTCTTTTTCGACCCGATCTCGATACGGATCTCCGCTAGATGGAACGGGGGGCGCCTCAGAGATTTTTTCGACCGAATCTTGTTGTAAGCGGTTCATTTGTCGGCCGAAAATAAACAATCCCGCCAAAACAACCACAATGGGGCCTATCCAGAAAAAGCTCCCTAACCCCCGTGCGGGTGGATTGGCTAAAACCCCGGTGCCATACCGAGCGGCGAAAAACTCCAGAACCTCTTCATCCGTTGCGCCTGCTTCTAACTGTCGCCGTATTTCCGCCCGCCAGTCTGAACATACCTCCGTCGGACACACATCTACGGGTATCGACTCGCAGGTGGGGCAAAATAGCTCATGCGCCACCCGATTAACGTCATCATCGCTGACATCATCTGTTTGGGCAAAGGCAGGGAAGGCAAACAATAAAGTGAAGAGGGTACAGGTTAAAACAAGTGATTTTTGAAGCATCTTAAAAAAGGGGGCAATTAACGATTATTCACGCTGGCTAGTGCCACACGACGCTCGGCCGCGGCAATCTTTTCGTCCATTTCGTCAGGCCACGCGGCAACTAGGGTGCCAATAATAAAAATGACCCCGCCTGACCAAACCCACTGGATGAGCGGATTGAGATACATGCGAATTGTGGCTGATGTGGCTGAAATATTTTCCCAGTTAACCAAGATCACATAAAAATCTTCTGCGATAGTTGAGCGTGCATCTGGGATGGTCATCCCTTGGCCATTGTCAAAAATGTCGGTATGCGGCTGCAGATTGGTTAAAAAGGTGCCATCTTTATCATAAACTGCAACTGTCCCAATGGCTGAGTTGGTGTCTTCAGACTGTGTAAAGGCGGTGCCTAAAAACTCAATCGTGTAATCACCTAAAGAAGCGCGTTCACCTACATTTAAGAAGACTTGATGTTCAGCTTGGAAGAACTCGGTGCCGATAATGCCGGCCGCCATGACCAAAACGCCTAAATGGATTAAGTAGCCACCATAGCGCCGTTGATTGCGCTTAAACAGGTTGCCCAAGGCGGTTAGCCACCCTTCTTGTTTAGATTTGACCCGAGCGTGCGCACCTTTCACATATTCTAGCAACGTTAGCAGAAGCGAGAATGCGACAACCCACAAACCAATTACCGCTCCGATCTTTCGCATCCCACCAACAACCAGTGCAATGGCGAAAACGGTAGCGGCCACGGCCGGCCATAGAGATTGGCTGCCAAGCCGCTGGATCGATGTTTTGTACCACATCGTCATGGGGGCGACCCCCATTAGCAGGAGCAAGGCGGCAAATAACGGACCAAGGGCCACATTGTACGTGTCTGGGCCAACCCCGTACGATTGACAATCATAGTTGCTAAACAATGCGGAGCAGGTGATCCATTCAGACACCAGTGCAAAATTGGTAAACAAAAAGATGATGACTGTAATCGCCAAAATAATAAAGTTGTTGGCCAAAAACGCCGCTTCTCGTGACAGTAGCGATTCTAAATAGTTTTCACTGCGTAATTCGGGCGCGCGCCACACCGCCACACCGATTGAAAACAGAAGCATAAACCCGACAAAGACCAAAAAGCCCCACTGGATGTCTGATTGTGCAAAAGCGTGTACCGAGCTAAGCAGGCCGGTGCGCACAATAAAGGTCCCATAAATGACGGTGAGGTAGGTGGTTAAAATTAAGATCACGTTCCAGACTTTGAACATGCCCCGTTTCTCTTGGATCATGACAGAGTGCAAGAATGCGGTTCCGGTTAGCCATGGGATAAACGCGACGTTTTCTACCGGGTCCCATTCCCAATATCCGCCCCAGCCCAATACGTCATAGGCCCATCGGCCGCCTAAAATAAGACCCAGACTTAAAAATAGCCAAGCGGTTAAGGTCCAACGGCGGGTGGTGCGAATCCAACTATCATCCAACCGGCCGGCCAGCAGTGCCGCCATGGCAAAGCAATACGGAACAATAAAGCCGGTATACCCCAAATACAACATGGGGGGATGGATAATCATTAGCGGATGACGCAGTAGGGGGCTAAGCCCGTTCCCGTCCAAAGCAACGCTGACGGCCGGGGCAAAGGGGTTTTCAGGAAACGCAGATAAATACAGAAAATAAGTTTGAGTCAGCCCACCGATGATAATGGCATAGGGGATTAGATCGCGCTCTTCAGCTTTACTAATCCATGCGGCCGCTAAAAAGCCTGCTAGAAACAGGTTCCATAATAGAAGAGAGCCTGCTTGCCCGCCCCAGAGGGCTGTGATTTTAAATTGAATCGGTGTCGCACGGCTGGTGACTTGGCGCACATAATTGATCGAATAATCGTCATTAACCAGTGCTAGCGTCAAAATGACGCAGGATAAGACAATAAGCGGAAAGACGGCTATGGCCGCATTCCGGCCGCTGCTGATCAACTGTGCTTTGGTCGAGGACTTAACAGAAGGAACCCACTGAGCAACTCCCATCGCAATAATTGAGTACAAAGTGACTGCTAGTGCCAAATAAATGGACGCGTTTCCTAAATCTGCAAACATAGTGAGGATGGGAGTGGTGAGTGGCTGACACTCACCACATATGAGTTATTAAGATGTGGCTCGCCCGATGATTTAACTAATAGCTCGCTTCGCCGTCTGCTTCTTCGTATCGAGTAGGACATTTAAGCAACAAGCCACCTGGATTGGAAATAAACTCTCCAGCGTTTCCAGCTCTTCCCTCTACTAAGGCTTGTGCTTCATGTTGTAACAAGTCCGGTTTAGGTTCGTTTTTGGCGTAGATCGTTATTCTTTCGGTCGGATTTGCAAGGTCATCTACCACATCAAACGACAGCATCGAATTCTCTGCATCAATTTGAGTAAATTCAATAGAATCACCAACTACCCAGCCGGCAATGCGAACATCACGATCCGCAAGTTCAGACTCTTTTGCCAAATACTCTTCGACTGTTAGGTAAAGTTGTGTGCCGCCTGCGTTTAAGGCGTTAAAGGCCACAAATACAACAGCAGCTAGTAGGAGTGCTGCCGCCAATAAAAACTGCCACTTTTTGCGTGGGGCAGGTTGTAGGAGTTCACGTTCGTTTCGGGTCCAAGTTGAATCAGCCATGAAAAAAGTATAGCAGGAGCACCTTAAGACAAATCACCCCCTTATAGCCCCGTTACCAATTTTTTATCTGGGGTTAATGTAAGCTGGGATCGTCTTCGATCTCGTCTGCCCAATCTTCTGGCAACGGTTCAAAAATCAAATCTTCAGCTTCTTTAAAACGATCGGCCGGGACCATGACAACAACTTCGCTCAGTTTGCCCACCGTAATCCCAAATTGATTGCCCGCTTCTAAAGGATAAACCTGTGCCGGTATACCGTCTGACTGTAATCGGCCAGCTATAATCTGCGCTTCGGGCATGCCAAAGCTTTTAAATACTTGTACCCACTCATGAAAATCACTCATGCGGTTCAGCATACCAAAACAAAAAAGACCGGACAATCCGGTCTTCGTTATTCTTAGGAAATTCAGTTTTTAGTTTACTGAGATGTTGCTAGTGTGTCGCGGACAAACATGTTGTCGGTGGCTTGCAAGCTGCCGTTTACCCAAATCTCAACCGTGTATTCACCGGCCGAAAATCCTTCGGGTGGTGCATAGTAGATATAGCCTGGTCCATCATCGCCATATTGCCATACTTCGTTTCCACCGCTTAGTACCCGGCCGTCTTGACGCCAGACCCATGACCAGACCATTCCGTCTTCCATGTTGTCGTAGTCAAATGTGGCGTAAACAGTGTAGAAACCAACTTCATATAACTTTGAAGGTGATGTTGGCGCATAGCTGATTTCGTTGATCCCATTAGAGAAGGTCACTTCACTAATAATCGTATTATCGGTTAGTTCTACTTGTGGATCGAGTTGATCAAACTCAGATGGTAGTGAGATCACTTCTTCAGAAGAAATAAGGCCATCTTCAACTTGAACAGCTTCAAATGGGGCAAGATCATCGGCCGTTAGCCGTTCGCCTTCGACACTACTTTGTGATGCGATAAGATCTGCGGTTACATCAACACCACTGTCGCCTTCTAAAGCGATAATGTTAGGTGCATCTTCGGTTTCTTCAGTTATGAGTGATTCGGGGGATTGTGTGATGATTAAGGTAGGCTCGTTTGATTGTGAGGTTTGTAGATTGCCAGGCTTTGCGTTAGTTAGCTCGATCATCCTAAGAGAATTATCTTCAACCGGCTGCCAAGCATACGATACGAAGAAGAGCAACAAGACGGCCGCTGCAACCGTTCCCATAGAGTAGGTTTGCATGCGTTGTTCCGCCTGCTTCCTGAGAAAGTAATAGGGTGACCTTTTCGACTCACGCCAGAATTTGACTGTTTGCCAAATGCCTAAGGCGAGGAGCAGAATTAATCCGCCTGATATCCATGGAATTATCGTATTCATATAACCTTTGGATCCAAGTCGGGCTGTAAAAACTTTATGTCACCCAACTTATCACACGATGAGAATTATAGGTGTTGCTAGAGGGCGGCCAAGCTTTTGTAAGTGAATTTGGCCCCATTTTTCCCAATTGTCACCAAAATGTCCCCTAGGTAATACCCAAAAGGCATAGTTATCCACAGCTTCACCCACAGCTAATGTAAATTAGGAGACAAAACTTGAGTGGAGTAGTTAACGGAAAATCCCCTTTTCTGGCGTTATTCGGCCGATTTTCGGTTTGGTTGACATAATAATACCAACCTGTTGTTTTGAGTTCAACTCGAGAGAAAATACAATAAAAGCATGTTTAAATTTGTCACAATTTATCGTCAGGTAGACGACCCAAGTGCGATTGACCAGTTCTTTTCAGAGACCCATTTGCCTTTAGCTGAAGCGTTGCCAAATCTTACCAAAACAGAGGTCAGCTGGATTAAAGGCAAACCGGGTGGTGAGTCTCGTTTCTATATGATGTATGAGCTGTACTTTGATAGTCAGGAGGCTTATCAAATGGCATTGATTACTGAGGAAGGGGTTGAGCTGATGAAGGCTCTTAAACCATGGGGGGATGAAAAGATTGTGACTTGGTTTTATGCTGAGACGTATGAAGAGTAACGATTCCTAAGCCTAAGATGCAGGCCGTTACAAGGTAAACTCGCTTAAATGATCCAGCTATCTCAATCAAAAATTAACACATGGCAACAGTGCCAGCGCAAGTTTCAATTGCGCTATGTTGCCGGGCAAGGGTGGCCAGAGCCACCGTTTGCGGCCGAGACGACATCGGTAATGGAGCAGGGGGAACTGTTCCATAGTTTGGCGGCTCAAAGCTACCTGCTGGGAGATAGTTTTGTCTTTGATCCGGCCGATCTCGAGGAGCCAGTTGCGGAATGGTGGAGCCGATTTTCGATCGAAAAGCCTCAGCCCAAAAAGGGGCAGCGAGTCCGGGTTGAAGCCACTTTAACCGCCAATGTAACCGCTAAAATCAAGCTTGTAGGACGTTTAGACCTGCTTATGGTCGGCGATAATAGGCTTGAAATTTTTGATTGGAAAACGGGCCGACCGCGCAGAGAAAGTGATTTGCGCAACGATTGGCAAACTCGTATTTACCTCGCATTGCTCTATCAGTCGCGTCAAATTTTAGATGTTGCAGGGATCGAAGCTGAAGCTCTCTCAATTACCTATTGGTATCCGCGTGAGCCACAAAAGTCGGTAACCATACGGTATAGCGAGGCGTGGCATGCAGAAAATTGGGCGGAACTGTTGCAGCTAGCAGGAGAGATTGAGAGCCGTTTAGAACAGCCAGAATCGGTTTGGCCGCTAACCTCACAGCTTGCAACGTGCGGCCGTTGTCCGTTTAATGCGATCTGCGGCCGGGAGCCCGAGGCTGAGCCAGAAGAAGAGGCTGCCGAAGAAGAAAGCGCTGAACTTGTGCCAGAGCTAACCATCCACCCTGATTTGTAAAGGGAGTTTGGCTGGATGGTTGGCTTGCACTGACTCTCTCAAGAAAAAGTTGCCCTAAATTTGTGATCGATGGCGGCTAACAAGCTCTGTTTTTGATCGCTCGATCTCTTCTGCTTGGCGAGCCTCATCCCAACCAAGCTCCGCACCGATAAGTGAGGCCATCTCACGTAATAGGCCAGCACTAACCTGGCCAGTTAAGGCGAGCAGGCTGCGACGCTGCAAAAGGTCGTTGATGCGTATGACTTTTTCTGTGCGGGTGAGCCAAATAACTTCACGTTCAGAATAATCTGGGGCATTTTCCAGCGGCCGGTCATCGCCATCTGCGCAGAAAAGGGCGATTTGGCGTGCGCCGGTCCCGTATCGGTCAAACAAGACCCCGATCCGCTCGGCCGATGTTTCAGTTTCTTGGGCAAGTTCTTGGATCCACGCTTCTTGTGCTTCATCGGTTAGCGGGTAGTCACGGCCGCCCCCAATTGGACGTGTATCGGTCGATTCATGGCGAACCTCACCCAGTCGGTCCAGAGTCGCATCTGATACCTGTTCAGAAAAGGCTCTAAAGCTGGTCCATTTGCCACCTACAAGATTAAACAGCGGGAAATCAAAATGCTCGCCGGGTTCAACAATCCGGTTGTGGTGGTCGCGGCTCACTTGTGCCGCGCTGTTGGCATTGCTCGTGGGTAACGGCCGCACGCCTGAAAAAGCGTAGACAATTTCTTCCCGTTTGATTTGAATTTTGGGGAAGACGATTTTTGAAAACTCGAGGAAATAGTCGATCTCATCATCGCTACAGACCGCATCGGCCGGATCTTCGATGAACACATCGGTTGTCCCCACAATAACGCGACCTGCTAGCGGATAGATCAATACGACCCGGCCGTCTTCATTCTCAAAGAAAATCTCATTGCCCCGAGTTGCTTCAAACAGCTTGCGATTGTCGACAACGATGTGAGAGCCTTTTGTGCCACCGATAAAATCACTTTCTTTCCCCAGTGCTTTATTGACAAAGTCGATCCATGGACCGGCCGCATTAATTACCAGCTGGGGCTCAACATCAAAACTTTCTCCCGTTTCACGGTCAGTTAGGGTGATGGCGTTGCGCGTTGCGCCAGTTGCTGCCACATAGTTCAAGGCATGGGCGTTCGGGTTTTCTTTCTCACCGTCGAGCATGACCTCAATTGCGATCCGCTCTGCATCCCGCATCGACCCATCATAGTAGGTGGCTGTATTTACTAAATCGGGATTCATGTCTGGGAAGTGGCGCAGCGTTTGCTGGTTGTTCCAAAATTTGTGTTTGGGCACAGTTCCCGTATCCCCAGTGTATGAATCATAAAGTGCCAACCCCACCTTGATGATAAATGAACCACGTTCGGCCGGTTTGGTAAGCATGCCTAAAAACTTCATCGGTGCATTTAGCATCCCCGAAAAACGGGTAAAGATCGGGATTGTCGTTGCCAAAGGCTTGACGTAATGGGGGGCATTTTGAATGAGCCGGTTCCGCTCGTGGACCGCCTCTTTTACCAAGCGAAACTCTCCATTCTCCAGATATCGAATCCCACCATGCACCATTCTGGATGAGGCAGCGCTGGTGCCAGAGCAAAAGTCTGCTTGATCAACAAGCAAAACCTCGATCCCTTGCAGAGCTAAATCTCTATAGGTACCCAATCCATTAATGCCACCCCCGATAATTAGGACCGGCACACTGGGATTATTTTTATATTTTTCAATGATTTGATTTCGATTCATAAAATGTTTTAGAGCTGAACCATTCAGATTCAGGTTGAATAACTATGGCCGTGTGCAGTCTTTTGACACCACCCTAGATGCAAATTCGATTTCAATTTTAGAATGGGGAGTTATGGGATCTGAGTTTAATAACACCATTTTACTTCTAAGATTGTAGCGATCAGTTGATTGAAAAACCTGACTTCTTACACCAGATTTGTGTGCAAATTGAACCACGAAAAGGTAAAGTTAGCGTTTGAAATGAACCTAGAGCAAGTTAAATTCCTCCTCCAACCAGAAACCGAATCGATCTTAGATAGCCTGAGCATTGATGCGCACAATCATTTGCAAGTTGCAACGCGGCTGCATAAGAGCTACACGTCTGACCAAGTGCATGCATTGATTGAGACCGCCATGCTGCGTGATAAGGGGGGCAAAAAGTTTAGCCGCGCGGCTGAAATGTTGTTTGTGCGGGATGGGCTTGAGCAGGCTTCGGCCGAAGTTGTGTCAACTTATCGAGCTGCAAAGTTTAAGCAGGCTGGTGTTACCCATGTAGCTGATATGGGGTGTGGGATTGGTGGGGATTCGATCGCGTATGCGGCTTTTGCGCAGGTTACAGGGATTGATCGGTCTGCGGTTCGTTTGAATATCGCTGCTCATAATTTAGCCGTTTATGGACGGTCAGAAAATTTTCAACCGGTTGAGGCTGATCTTCAAGCAATCTTGCCCCCAGTCGGGGCTAACGGATTTTTCTTTGATCCGGCTCGACGTACGGCCGAAGGCAAGCGTATCTTCAAAATGGCAAACTATCAGCCGCCGATATCGATATTGGATCGGTGGCTGCCCACTGTGCCGACCGGTGGAGTCAAAATCAGCCCTGGTGTTGATTATGCAGACTTGCCAGCGCCAGAGGTTGCATCGGTTGAATTTATCTCGGTTCAGGGAGAGGTGCGTGAGGGGATGTTGTGGTATGGGGATTTACGCACAAACGGCCGGTGTGCGACGCTGTTGCCCAGCGGGGAAACATTGCATGAGCAGCCCCATCTGCCAGAGACAGAAGTGACCGAACCCCAAGGCTGGCTATATGAGCCGGACGGGGCGGTGATTCGGGCCCATTTAATTAAAGAATTGGCGGCTGAAATTCATGGGGTGCAAATTGATCGCTCTATCGCTTTGCTCACAACTGCAGATGAAGCCGAGACTCCGTTTGCCCGTAAATTTAAAATTGTTGATGTGTTTCCGTTTCAGTTAAAGCGACTTAAACGGTATGTGCGTGAACAAAAAATCGGCCGGGTCACGGTTAAAAAACGTGGGTCACCTTTAGACCCACAATGGCTTGAAAAGCAGTTAAAGCCAAAAGGGGAGCATAGCGCCACGATTTTTATGACGCAGGTGGCCGGGGAACCAACCGTTATCGTATGTAACCTCAGTTCTGAATAAGAAATCAATGGACATTAATCCCTGTCATCGGCCGAACCACCTACCGGTTAGAAACTTAGAACTGGCCAGTGACTGGGATTTTTAGCGCAATCAACTTGGCTTAGCTTGAAAATTCCATTCATGCGGCCTGTTTTTATCGCCTCGAGTAAATCTTCTCGGCCGTGTGACAGGGATTGTTACGACTCTCGTTTATCTAGAACTCAGGTTATGTAAATAAAAAGACCCCAAGTGCTTAACACTTGAGGTCCAGATGTTTAGATTAATTTGCTAGTTTCTGATTACAGAAAATCGCGCATCAAGCTCCGTAGCTGCCGAATGTCTAATGGTTTTGGCAAATAGTCATTACAGCCCGCTTCGATACACCGCTCGCGATCCCCAACTAAAACATTGGCCGTAACCGCAATAATCGGCACGTCTTCATATTTCATTTTGTCACGGATATCTCGGGCGATATCTAGTCCGTTAATGCCGGGCAAGTTCACATCTAACAAAATTAGATCGGGAACTTGATTGCTTAATTCTTCATAAGCTGTATCACCATCAGTTGCGTGAATAAGATGGTGTCCTTCTGCTTCAACAACTCTCGAGATGAGAAGCATATTTGTAGGATTGTCTTCAATACAAAGGATATTTTTTGCACTCATATGTACTGCCTGTGGGTTGAATGGTTTGGTTGAAATCATATCATTCCTTTTTTCTAACTTGAAACATGCGATTCCCTTCAAATGTCTGGTTCTAGCCTGTTTCGTAGTTGTTACATCCTGCCTTTCGAATGTTGATTTACTTTTCCTCTGTGGCGACCTTGGTTTGTCGTTCTAATGGTATAGTAAAGGAAAACGTAGTGCCAACGTCTAGCTCGCTTTCCACCCAAATTTCACCCCCATGTAATTCAACCAAGTTTTTAGAGATAGGTAGTCCCAATCCGGTTCCACCTTCTTTTCGGCTTTGCATGGTCCCAACCTGTTGGAACTGCTCAAAAATGACAAGCTGATCTTCATCCGAAATCCCCATCCCGGTGTCTTTAACCCTGGCGATTAAACAAGGTTTAGCCGTTGATGTTTCGGTCCCCATGCTCATCGTGATATTGCCTTCATCTGTAAATTTAATAGCGTTCGATAGCAGGTTAAACAAAATCTGAATAAGTCGGGTTCTGTCAGCTTCAATTTGCTCTGGCGCCCCTTCTAATTCAAGAATGATATTGATCGGTTTGGTGCGGGCCATCGAGGTGATTTGGGCAATAACTTCGTTGGCCATACGCTCGATCGGGAAGGTGGTATAGCTTAGTTCCATCATTCCCGCTTCGATTTTCGCTTGGTCTAAAATGTCGCCGATCAGTGAGCGTAAATGGCGACCACCGTCACGGATTAGGGTCACGTCTTCGATCATCCGATCGTTTAGTTCCCCGTCAATACCCTCGAGCAAAACATCGGCAAAACCGATAATCGAGTTAAGCGGTGTACGCAGTTCATGACTCATGTTCGCTAAGAAGTTGTTTTTTAGTTGGTCCATTTCTCGCAGCTGCTCGGCCGTTTCAAGCTGTTCTTCGTAAAGCTTTGCATTTTGCAGGGCGATGGCGAGCTGCGTGGCCAAGGTTCTGTGAATTTGAATATCTTCGTCTGAAAATGCGTTGGGTTTATCAGATTGTAAACTGAGCACCCCGACAACATCATCACTAACAACCATCGGGACCGAAAGCTCAGAGCGAGTGTCTGGCAAATAGGGATTCTTCAAGAAGTTCGGGTCAATCGTCACATCTGGCACGATCACACCTTGGCGACTGCGAACAACCGCCCCCGCAAGAGACGATTGGGTAAAGACATCGATGCTCCAACCGGCATAAACCATCTGCTCACCCACGCTACCAGATGCTGCTACAAGCCTTAGAGTGCGGCGATCATCTTCTAATAAATAGAGATTGGTGTGGTACAGACTAAAGCGCTGTTGCGTTAGGTCGACCACTTCTTTTAGCAGGGCTTCCTGCTGCAAAATCGAAGAGGCGCTGGCGGTCAGGTCAGCCACAGCTTGTAGCTCCGTCGCCCTTTTTTGTGTTTGGGTGATCAGTCTGGCGTTGTCTAACGCATTGGAGACTTGGATCGAGAACGATTCGATCAAAGCTCGCTCTTCTGCGGTTAGCGGGTTGTGGGGATTATCATGAACGCCCAAGGTGCCAATCAGCTCACCCCGAATTTCGATCGGTTGGGTAATTAACTGCCCGGCCGTTACTGTCATCTGGATGGCGGGCATATTTTCGGCCGTTTCTTCTTCGTCGTCTATTTGGGCCGATTCGATAGGCATCGAGCGGGTTTGATCATACCAATATCCCTTTAGCCCTTCGGCCGGTTGGAACGCGTCCCAGCCTGCGCGTGTTAGACGTTGATGTAATTTTTGATTCTCTTGCTCAGCTTGAGACAGTTTCCTGCGAGATTCAAACAGCTCGGCCGCAACCGCAATTTGCCCCATAACGGAGTCTAGAGCGGTAATTTCACCCGACAGCGATTCAAGCGATTGATCGCTGTAAATGTCAATAACCGACAAAATTTTCTCGTTTGAGATGAGCGGCACCATCAGCTGGCTTTTTGCATCTGGTAACTGGGGTATCGGTTTCCAATTGGGCTCTAAATCATCACTGAGTTGAGCTTCTTGGGTCGAAATAACAAGTGAAATCGTCCCTTTGTCAGTTGGCACCTCAAACCCTTGTGCCACCATTTCTTGCCCCGGCGTGCCAAATCCAGCAACTAAAATATAGTTTTCACCCGATTCCGATGGGATCAGGAGCTGGGTATGGTAAAAGCCAAACGTTTGCTGAATCTGGTCAACGACGTTTTGGAAGTAGGCATTGAGACTGCTAAAGGATTGATCCGCTTGGCCAAGTGTTTGGTTCAGAGCCATAAGGTCACCAGCGCTAACCTTACTTTCCCCTAATGCTGGTAATCGTTTTGTTTGCCCATCATGTCCGTTTGAGTGGACAGGAATAGGGGGGGGAGGTGCCGATACAGATGGAGGTTTTACCTCTGTTTGTTGTACCGGTTCTGCTTGTTGGGCTTGCTCGCGGCTGACAGGCCGAACAACTAGCAGGCAAGTTTGGTCTTTGATTGCGGAAAAGCGGACCTCTAGATTTGCGTTTTTGTCTAGTCCAAATCCCGTGGGGACTGGAACGTGAAGCGTCGTCGGCCGATCTGTTTCAAGTGATGCACTGATGGTTGCTTGCAATCTTGAACTATTCTCGGGCCATAAATGCTGTACGCTTTTCCCCAACAAATTTAAAGATTCAGGTTGCTCGCTTAAGTTTTTAAAGCCTTTAAATCCTAAGATGTACCCTTGCTCATCGACGTGTAATAGCATGTCGGGTAGCGCGTCAAAATAGGTTTGTGTCGATGAGTGTTGCTCTAAGATCGCTTCAGTCTTTTGTTGAACCTGCTCTTCGATTCTGCGTTGTCCCAAAGGTGACTCTAAAATTGCTGCAAGGGTCGAATATTCGCTTGAATGAGTTCCATTGTCGGAACTTGTTCCAAGCGTTTGACTCACATTTTTGAGGAAATATTCCCATTGCTCTGCATCAGGAAGTTTTTCCTGTGTTAGCCCCAGCTCTTTTAATAATTTTAGTAGTTTTGGATCAAGATCTGCAGTATTAAGCATTATTTTTGTTCCGGCCGGAAGTGTTCACCTGTATCTTCAGACGTATCTTTCAAATACAAAAAGGTCTTGCGGTTAAGCACGCGCCCGATCTCTGTTACGGCCGTTCGCATAACAGACTCTACATCAGACGTGTTCCGCACTTTTTCAGTAATTTGGCGTAACATCTCTTCACGTTCAGCCTTTTTCTGTGCGGCCTCTAAAAGCTGACTATTTTGCACCGCTACCGCGATTTGCGGGGATAATGAGTTGAACAAGCGCTTGATCTCAGCTGTAAACTGAGCCGGGTTTCCAGATAATAAGAGTAAATAGCCAATCTCTTTTTCACCCGATCTTAAAGGCAAGATGGCTGCAGATCTGGCTGAAAAAGTTTCAAGCAAACGTTTTGTACCGGTTGTTAAAGCCGGGGCTGATTGATCTTTTACTTTTAGATCATCAAAAAAGACGGGATCAACGAATTCAGAAATTTGTTCCAGAGATGCCCGGCCGAATTTATGATCAATTGGGACATAGTTTTCTGCCTCTGCGGTTTTATGCAAAGCGGCCAATTGCAATCCCACTGGATTCCCCAGCCGATCAGACTGCACCATAAGGAGGGCTGAAGTTTCCATACCGATCGATGCACCCAAGCGGGTGGTGATGGTCATGATCGAATCAAGACTGTTTGCCGATTCATTTAATGAGCGGCTGGCATTGTACAGTTGCTCACTCTCCTGACGCGCTTGCTCTTCAGCAAACTGGGCTCTGATACTGGCTACGATAGCGCCTAAAGGCTCACGTAGCTGCTCGAGCAAGAATGTTTCCGTTTGTGTTAAACGATGTTTGTCTTTCCAAGAAACGACGAGAGCGCCTTGCCAAGTACGACCACTGCGCAAGGGTAAAATTGCCGCTGCTTGGTATCCCATTACTTCAGCAAGCTTTTTTGTTTCAGCTGAAGCTCGATCATCTGCTTGGATATCAAACGTGGACGTGATTCGATTTGGTGCATTGAGCCAAATATCTGAAACGGGGAAAGTATTTATGTCTGTGGGATGTTTTAAATATTCGGGTGAAAGAAATTCGCCATTTTCATATGAGGCCATTGTCCGGTAATACACAGGCTGTTCATTTTCATCGGAGTCAATGTAATTTATGGCGATACGTGCCGATTCAAACTCTTGAGAAAGCGCCTTGACGAGCTCGTTCTCGTTTGATGCGAAAGATAATGCGGCCTCGATATCTGATAGAGCTTCTAGCCGTTCTGCACGTAACTTTGTTTCTTCAAATGAGCGCAAACTGTCGACAGAGGTACCTGTTTGAGCCGCAATTGAGCTAAATCGTCGTAAATCGGTGTCATTAAAGCTCCTTACCGTTGACCAACCGATATTGAATAATCCGATTAGCCGGGTACCGATCGTAAGTGGAAGCAGGGCCAGACTTTCAATTCCTCGGTTGGCTAGAATGGATACAAATTCTGTATCGTTTCTTGTTCGGGGATCATTTTTTACTGATGAAATCAACGTCGTTTCCCGCTCGTTGTTCAATAGGTTTTCTAGGAACGGGAAGCGAGATAACGGCATCCTAAAACCGGGTGCCAAATGTGGGGCATCTGGATCGGCCGACCAATCGTGTGCCATTTCAAACCACTGCTGATTTTCCTCATCTTCTGAAATAATCCACAGGCGGGCCATGACTGGGTTTTCGCCTGCCAAAGGACCCACGATAGCTTCAGTTACGTCTTTTGGTGTTTCGGCCGAGTTTAGAAGCGAGCTAACCCGATAGAGTTCTTCTGTTTCAGATAGAGCCAACTGGGTTAAGTCAAACAGGCGCTGATTTTCTAGTGCCAATCCCACTTGCTCGGCAATATCTTCAAGGGCCGCCAGGTCATCATCTGTAATATTCTCGAGGTCGTCCCCTTCAAAACCAAGCAGCCCGATCAACTCATCTGCATAATTAATGGGCAGGGTCAGGGCAGAGGCTTGGTTGTCTTTAGCAGGTGAAAATGCAGGTGCTTTTTCTTGAACCGCTTTTTGCACAACCGGTTCAAACGGCCCATTTTGCATCCAATCTGGATTTTCTTGATTTTCTGATTGAGCGCGCAGATAACGGCTCCATTCCTCACGCACAAACTGTTGCTGCGAACGTCGCAGATTTTCAAGCGTTTCTTCTAATTCTTTGGTTCGCTCTTGAACCCGACTTTCAAGCTCGTTGAGTAGGGTTGTTTGGCTTTTGATTCGATCGCCAACGTCCTCTGCTAAATATTGCAGTGCAACCGCCAAGTCAGACATGACCTCTATACCTTCTGGTATGTCAATTTCGACATCTGTTTGTCCGGCAGCAATGAGCGCTACATAGTTAAGCAGAGCTTCACCCTGTTCTTGAATCAGCTCATTTAATGCTTTGGTGGTTACAATTTCACTCATAAAAAGATTTTTGTCTGATTAGCGACTACTCGCGTAGCCATGCCAGCGCGTCAGCTTCATTCACTTCGTCAAAAAAACGAATGTTATCTTTGCCGCTTGCAACAATGATAAAGCGTGCAATTACTTTTAAGAACCGATTTACACCCACCACGGCCGTTTTGCCAATGCGCTCGTCTCCATTTCGTTCTGAGAAGCTGCGACGGCCTTCAATCGAAATTTTCTTTAATTTCGAGGTGTAAATTAAGAACATAGCTTGTTCATTTTTACGGCCTAATTCGGCCAAAATGGGATCCATTTCGCGTGCGTGTGAACTGGCATCCTCGGCCGTAAACGTATCATACATATTAAACTTGATGATGTTGCCATCAAGGCGTTCTATCGAATAACCCATATTACTTAAGCATCCCCATTTTTATTCTGAGATGAATCACTCTCATCATCAGGACGAACGTTATCAATTATTGTGTTGCTCGGGCCGATCCATGATCGGGCTTGTTTAGCGCCTACCAAATTAGATAGCTCTTCTTTCGCAATGCGCAAAATTTCACGCTGATCCCCGCCGCGTCGAATGCGGTCGGTAATCGCCCGCACTTTTTGCTCACGCAACGCACGTGATCTGGTATCGCTGAGCAGCTGTTTGTTTTCAAGAACGGTAGATACTTGATAAACGATGGTTTCAGCCAAGTTCACCTGGTCTTCTGTAAATCCGCTCATGTCATTTGATTTTTCTAAGCGTACCGTTCCGATGGCACCACTTTGACCAATGATCGGCAAGATCACTCTTCGGGACTGATTCAAATCATCTTTTTCAGTATCTGAAATAAAGATTTTTTGAGTATCGATAACCATCTTAATTTCATCATTCTGGTTCAGGTTGAGAATATTTCCAACTTGATCAGAAGTCTCAGTCCCTTTTATCCGCTCAGAAATAATCTCTAGCTGATGTTTACTGTTTTGATTGAGCATCGCGGTGCATACACTGTGGCTATTTGTTAAATCCATTAACTTTTGAGCCATACGGTCAATCGCTTCGTTTACAGTGACTGCTGTGGTTGTGGTGGCCACAACTGAGTTGATCGCCATTAGCTCTTGCTGACGGCGCTCAGAATTCTTGAGCGCATTTTGTGTTTTGATAAACAGGTCAGAGTTTTGCAGGGTTAACGCCATACTGTTGGCGATACTAACAACAACGTCTTGATCTCGTTCTGTAAACAGGCGACGATCCGGCCGGTTTTGCAAACTGAGTACCCCTAGAACCTCATCACCAAAAATGATGGGTACACCCAAATAAGAGTGGGGCATCTCGCTCATATCAACAACCAAGGCGCCTGCACGAATCATTTCTTCAGGATTACGGCTGATCAAAAGCGGTTTGGCCGATTGGATTACCTGAGACGAGAAACCTGTACCGCGGATTCGGGGCTCTTCTTGAATCCGCTGCAATCCATCTTTACTGTCAATGACGAAGTATGGATACTCCATCATATTAGACTCACGATTATAGATCGAGATGAATGTACTTGAGGCACCAAAGCCTTCTTGCAGCTCATTCCCCACAATCTCGATTAGGGTATACAAGTTAACATCGGCCGACATGGCAGTGTTAATCCGGTTGAGTAAAGACAGCTCAAATACCTGACGCCTTGTCTGTTCGGTCAAGCGCAAGTTTTCAATGTGGGCACTCAAGCTTTCGCTGATAGCCTCTAGCATTGCACGATCTTCCGTATCAACCTCATCATCCATGAGTTGAATGCCGCCTACTTTTTCGCCACGGATGGTCAAATCAAGCTGAGCTTTGACCGCTTCAGCTTCTTCAAGCGTCATCTCATCTACTTCTTCTAAACTGTTACCATCTGATCGATATCCATTTTGACTTAGTGAATCGGTAAACTCTCCCCAATTTTGGCGCGTCAATTGCTTAAGCGCATTTTCAGCCTCTTGCCTGAACCGGTCAGATTCATTTAACAAGCGTAGATTTTCGATCCGTTGTCCCAACTGGTTGGCAACCGCACGAACTAAGTCGATGTCTTCGATTCCCCAGTGGCGGTTTGAATCTGTTTCGATATGGATATTGCCGATCTCACTGCCAGAAACAACAATTGAGGAGGCCATGAACATGTTTTGCTCTTCATCTTCTGGAGAGACATCTTCATCACCCGATTGTCTGTGATAGTAAGTTAACGCCTCTTCACTATCTATCGTTTTGAGCCAATTTTCCCATCCCGACTGTGTTAAGCGTGCTGCTTGATCGGTGATTATTTTTTGCTCTTCTTCTAGAGTTTCAAAGCGCAGCGCATTTTTTATGGCGATTGCCAACTGAGACGCAACCGCCTCGATGACGCTTTTCAAACCGGGAGAAATTCCATTTTGCTGTTCGCTTTGCAGGTTAAGCACACCATACAGTTCGTTATCTACCATGACTGGGACAGAAATTTCAGACCGTGTGCGGCTTAAAAGCGGATTGGCATAATAAAGATCACTTTTGGTTGTGTCGTTAACGAGAATTGTTTCTTTGCGCTGAGCGGCCGTGCCGTTAATTGATCCGGCTCCGATGGCTAAGCGGTGACCTCGGCGTAGAAGCTCCGCCCCTAAACGGCCACTACCGGCCCGCAACGTGAGCGTTTTTGCAGATGCTTCAGCCAGATAGACTTGGGCGTGATACACATCAAATTTTGTTTGCACGATTTCAACTGTGCTAGATAACAAATCATTTAAATTATGAATTTTTAGGATGCTGTTCCCGACTTCCAAACATTTGACGAATAGTTGATTTTGGGGAGCAGATGCATGGGACAAATGGGTTGACGTTTGTGCTGCTTCTGCCGCCTCGGCTGATGCGGACAGAGATGAGGCTTCAAATGAATCAGCTTCAAAAAACAGGGAGTCTGATTCTGAGTCAGTTGTATTGCCTCGGCCGAAATTGAAGAAAATAAACCCGGCTAAGCGCCCCTGTAGCAAAACAAACCAGATAAAGATAATCCCTGCGATGGTGATGAGCAGCAGCGCGATTTCGATAATCATGTAGCTGGAAAGAATATTTGATTCTCTCAGTTGCTCATCAAACCGATCTGAAACAGACCGGAAACGGATCAGCGCAGATGCGATTAGAAGGATTGATAACGATCCCACCGCAAAAAAGGCTTGATATAAAGGATTTTTTCTGACTAAGTCTGGAACATTCATAACTTGTCTGTGGCTCTGTATCAGAGCCTGATTTGACGATTGATTGGTCTTTTAATTACTCGACCCCAATCGTTATTTTTGTATCTAACTTCAACTCGTTCGAAATCATTGTGCCTGCAACCTTTAAGGCGTCAGAAATGGTTTCGGCCGACTGGAGCTCTTTTCTAATTTTGTTGACGATTAATTGTTCTTGCGCCTGCTTTTTGGCTGCAGAAAACAGTCTCGCATTACGCAGACCAACTGAAATTTGATCAGCAATTGATTCGAGCAAAAATGCATCATCTAAATCAAGTGGGCGAGTATCATCTTGGCGAATATCAATAACGCCCCAAATGTCGCTGCCCGACTTGATAGGGACGGCCATTTCGCTATGAGCCGCTGGGCTAGGATAACCTGGAATCACATAGTCTGAGTTTTCAAGGTCGGTTAACCAAAACGCCCGTTTTTCTTCAAATACTTTGCCGAAAATTCCCGATTGAATGGGCAAACGATATCCTTTTGGAATAAGCGAGTTTCCATCCCGATCACGATCGGCTGATAGTTGAAGGGTATTAAAGTCGATGTAGTCATCTTTCAAATAAACGGCCGCGTGTAAATAGGATTTATGTTCCTGCAGCAGGGAGACGATCTCTTGAATAAGCGTTTCTTCATTGAGAATCGCCGCGATTTTTTGACCAATTTGAGATGAAATTTCGATTGTTGCAGCTCGGGTTTTGACCCGATCTTGGAACCTCGCAGCTTCATGCTCTAGAGCCATATTCAGTGCGTGTTCCCTAGTTTTGGCCAGCTCCATCTGTTTTACGAGCCGGTTAAGGCTAAGCTGGCCTGCAACTGCGACAAGCGCAAACGCAAAAATGATCACGAGCCAAAAGTATGGCATTAGTTCGATTTGCTCAAACGGCCCCGGCTCTAGCCAAAAGTACAAGATGCCGCCCAACCCCAAAAATGTGGCGATGTATGATGCAAATCCCAAACGGACACCGAGGTAAATGCACACAATCAGCGGAATCGCGGCCAGAAGGAGCAAGCTGCTGGATATTAATCCGTTAAACAAAAGCTGATCGAAACCAACAAAAGTTAATCCAACCGTTAACAGGGTGGCACGAATTTTAAAGTCTAAGTTTTTAAACCAAACTGCGAACGCAAAAACAAGCGCAAACCCACCATAGAGCCATAATCGAAAAGGCTCTTGGGGCGGGGTGATAAATAGCATGTAGAGCGTAACAAGGACAAAGACAACCGCGAATCCCGGTATCAAAAGATCCAAAGATTGGGTGCGATTGATGTTGATCAGCTCTTGTTGGGCAGATGATCGTTGGCGCCATAAGAAGGAGAAGTTTGTCATTCATCCTCTCCTTGGTCTGGTTGTAGCAATTCAGGATCTAGAGAAATTTTGACTGAAATGGGCTCTAGCACATGCGAAATATGCCGGCCGACCACACGCATGCTCGAGTGAATATCGGGAGCAACCTGCAGCTTTAGCGACATTGAGTTCAAAATAGATTCTCGTGTTAGCTGCTCTTCTGCCTGTTGGAAGATGTTGACGTTGCTAATTGCGGTTCCCAATTGCTTCGCGATCGTTTCCAAAATGCTGATATGGCTTTCAACCGATTCAAATAGGTGGTTGTTTTGAACGTCGAGTACGCCCAATACAGAATTGTCCCAAATGATCGGTACAGCGATTTCTGAACGGGTGTCTGGCAAAAGAGAGTTTGAAACCCAATCTTCTGAATCATGTACATTTTCGACAAAAATCGATTCAGATTCTTTGGCCGCCCGGCCGACGATCCCGGTTCCCCAATCAAGTTTGTGTTCCCCGATCAGCAACGCGGTGCCAGCTTCACCGGTGGCCCCAGCGATTTTCAAGATTTTTGATTCCGGCTGAATTAAGTAGACCTGAACATGGTAGTAATTAAACGCTTTGCGGATTTGTTCTACCACGTCACCGATCAACCTGTTTTCGTCCAAGATTGTGCTGATCAGCCGGTTAACGTCTTGGGTAATATCTAGCGATCGAGTATGGTCATAGACTCGTTCTTCAAGCAATTTTTGCTCTGTGTCTAATTGAACTTTTAAAGCTTCTTGTTTATGCAGTGCGTGGTTGTTTGAATTAATCAAAACGATCGCGAGGGCAATAAACAGGGCTGAAATAACCCCGGCTTGCATCAGAAGTGTTGTTGGGGGTAAATTCGCAGCTTGTTGAAAGATAGAGATCGATGTGTCGGGGATAAACCGGAACCAAGCTAAGGCGGCCGAAACTAAAATTTGTGCCGCCAGAAATACAAATACGCTTGACTGTAAATTGAATAAAACAGAGCTGAGGAATGTTGCCAAAAGCAGCAGCAAAACTCCGAACAAGAGCCAGTTTGTAAACAAGAAGTATCCACCCGTTAAGAAAACCAAGGTTACCAACGAAAAGCTTTTAACGTTGTAGCTGGCTCGGGTAGTTAGGTAGAACAGGGTGCAAACAATACTAAAAAACAGCATTAAAAAGCCGCTGTATATTGTTTGATTGGTTAGCTCAAATATGGGAGATTCAATGGATGACCGGGTGAAAAACAGCACCACACCTGCAAATAAATAGGCGATCGCAAACAGCCCCATCAGGGTGAGCATTAGATCCTTTCGAAAGGTTTCAGCTAGCGAAGCTTGTTGCACTGCAGAGGTCATGGGAAATTATTTACGAGTTACCCGTACCATTAGAATGGCCGTTTAAGAATGTCTTTGAATCACCTGACTCTTTTTTAGAGTCGGCCGACTGGCCGTTTTCTAACCGCTCTTCGGGATTAGGGGTCAGATAAATAGCCGTGTTTTTGTTCCCCAGCATCTGGCTAATTTCACGTACGGCCGTCTTCATAGCTGAATCAACATCTCGGGTCCGTAAAATCTTTTCACGCACCTCATTTAAGAGCAACTCGCGATTTGCCCGCTCTTTTTCAGCCTGATACTGTTGGGCATTACGAATTCCGATAGCTAGCTGAGAGGCGATAGAACTTAACAACGTTGCGTCTTCGGTTGTTAACCGATTGACCTTGTTATCCTGAATATCAATCACACCCAAAACCTCGTCACCAAGAGACATAGGAACCGCCAGCTCAGATTTTGTGTCGGGTAAATGAGGGTTAGGTAGCCACTGAGGGGTTTCGCTTACATCCGATGCCAGAATGTACTTGTTTTCAGAAGCCGCACGGCCAACCAATCCAGATTCTATCGAGATGATATGGTTTTCCTCTCTCAGTAACTTTCCAACTTCACCGGAGCCAGCCATCATTTTTAACTTGGTGTTTTCTTCGTTAAGTGCATAAATGTGAACATGGTAGTACTCAAACACACTTTGGAGCTGATCGATCACAGTTCTTAACAGATCTTGGGTGTTCGTAATTCTTGACAAACTGTGTGATACGCCGAAAGATGCCTCTAATGCCTGTGTACGTTCAGTTACACGATCTTCCAGCTCATTAATCAACCTTTGTGATTGATCAGCCATCTGATTAAATGCGATTGACAGTCGCCCTACTTCGTCGGCTGACTCAACCGTTGCACGAGCGTCCAAGTTCCCTGATTCTAGTTCGTTGGCGACGTTGGCGAGATTCGTGATGGGGGATGAAACCGCAAGCGAGATAAAACGAGCCAAGAAAACACCGAGCAAAGCTAAAAGTACGCCCAAGATTGTTTGGGTTAGCTGTTGTTCGCGAATAACCTGCTCTACAGCTGCGAGCGGCCGGGAGACCAAAACACTCCACTGATTCGAATTTGTGGTGGCATCCGTTTGAGGATCTGGGTAAACGTTTAATGGCACCGCGGTGAAAATATTTGTTTCTTCTTGTGCTTGGCGCTCAACAAAGTTCATCTCCAGCAGATTGTCAATTTCAGCTTGGTTAAATGAATTTTGAACCAACACACCTTGCCCTCTAACTAAAGGGAGCATCCTTTGCTGATCGATGACCATCGCAAAGTTTGTCTCAATCTCAGTTTCTTGATCTTCGCCTAAGGCTAGGATTAGCGCACTGGTAGAGTAGGTTGTATAGATTGTGCCAATTAAATTGTTGTTCAGGTCTAAAATGGGGACAGCAATCGGAATCGACAGGCCACCGCCCATTTGAGAAGGCTGTGGCGATCCGATATAAACTTTTCGGCCGTTTGAAGCTTGAATAAAATTCCACCAGTCTGTGTCGTTGTATCGATATTGGAGTGCATCTGTTTTGCCCCCCATGGCGACAACTGAACCGAATTTGTTGACGATAATAATTTCTTGGGTGGCAGATGATTGCGATGTGAAATTGCGCAGAATGTCGGCCGTTGGATTCCGCAAGCGACTAAAAAACAGAAAATGCTGCTCTAGTGTGAAGTCATCGGCCAGATTAATCCAAATACGATTTCTTTCTTCAAGGACACGTTCAACAATTGCAATGTTCCGATCCTGTTTGTTCACCAAATCGTCAAACCCAGCAGTGTCAGCATTGATAAAATTTAAGATGATCTGATTGGAAACAAGTGTTTCTAGCTGCCCGATATGGCCCGTAAACTGAGACTCAATTTTTGCAGCAACACTCTGGCCGCGTAATTCGATTTCAGTTTGTGTAGATTCAACCAGAGCGTTACGGGTTGACTGGGTAACGATGAGTGTGGGAATGGTTGTCGCAAATAAAATAATCGTCACGGTGATCACAATCAATTTAGTTGTGATTTGGAACGCCCTAAAGCTCAGAATAAACAAAAAGAGCAAGAGTGCGATCAGCCCGGTGCCAATAAAAATCGTGGCAATGTTGGTTGCAGGTAAAAAGATTCTTGGGAACGGGGCAAGGAAATCTACGAGTAATACAGCTAATGCACAAATAATCCCAATAAGAGTCACAATAAACTGCGGACGAGACTCAAGGCATAAAACGCTAATTAACCAAGTTCCAAAACCAAGTGTAATAGCTACGCTGATCGCAATGTTTGTAAAACTAAATGGAATTGAGATGAAGGCTGTGATCAACCCTGTAACTAAAAAGCCAACCCCCAAAACCCGCTTTTGATTGAATATCGCAATCGTGCCGGTTCCGTATAAAATGCCTACAAAACAAAAAAGAGCGACATAGTAATAGATGAAGGTTTGCTGGCTTTGCCAAGCAACATATGTAGCGATTAATGTTCCAACAATCGCGGTGGCCAGTAAAACAAGGCTCACACGTTGTGCATTTTGTTGTAGAAATTGCGAATTATTTGAGGAATCCGGAGTCACATTCATATACGTACCACTTTGAACGGAAAACTAGCGTTACGATAGCGGGATATTATCTTACGAAAATGCTTTCATAACAGCTTCGGATAATAACATAGTTAAGAGTTAGATTACGTGAATTGAACGTAACTGATCTCTCGAGTGTTACTCTGGTAATTTAAAGCGAAACGCGAAATCTCGCAATGGTGGATTGGTCCGGTATTTAAGTCGTAGTAGGAGCGAGGTACTGATTACCGGCCGGGTTCGATTCAGATCCTCAAAAATCGACAGAATTTGGCTTTTTTGAGCCAAATATCTAGCCTATTCGTTAAGCAGATCGGCTAACGCTTTATCTAGCAGTTGGTTCACCAATCCAGGATTCCCTTTCCCTTTTAGCTCTCGCATAACAGACCCCATGAAGAAGCCGCGTAGTTTAACTTTGCCAGCTTTATAATCTTCGCGCTCTTTTGCATTGTTTTCGATGACTTGTTGGATGATCTCTAAAATTGCCCCGTCATCTGAAACTTGAGCCAACCCTTTTTCATCCACAATCTCTTTAGCGCTTTTGCCACTTTCTAAAATATCGACCAGCACATCTTTGGCCGTATTGTTGTTAATTGTCCCGGCATCAACCAATCCAATTAGTTCGACCAACCCGGCCGGTGACAGTTGAATCGCATTAATCGACTGTTTGCTTTCATTCATGATGGCGAACAGATTGTTGATAATCCAGTTGGCCACTTTTTTAGCGGGCCCACCGGCCGTGACAGCCGCATCAAACCATTCTGCAACGGTGTGATCTTCAGCCAACACGTTGGCGTCATATGCCGACAAGCCCAACTCACCCGTATAACGGCCGATTTTGGCATCAGGCAATTCAACCATTGCGGCCCGTACCCGATCAATCCATTCTTGATCTACAAACAGCGGCGGCAAATCAGGATCTGGAAAATACCTGTAGTCATGTGCATCTTCTTTGCTGCGTTGGGTGTAGGTTTTGCGTTTATCCTCATCCCAGCCCAGCGTTTCTTGATCGATGGAGCCGCCCGCTTCGTAAATTCGCTCTTGTTCTTTTAGCTGATAGTTAATCGCATCGGTCATCGCCCTAAAGCTGTTTAGATTTTTGACCTCAACACGGGTGTTCAGCACATCGGTCCCTTTTTCACGAATCGAGATATTTGCTTCAAATCGAATAATCCCTTTCTCCATGTCGCCGGTGTTGACGCCGGTGTAGCGCAGAATTTGGCGCACTTTGGTCGCGTAGGCCAACGCTTCTTCGGCCGAACGGATATCAGGCTCAGACACGATCTCGAGCAGCGGAACACCAGCCCGGTTGTAATCAACCAGCGAGACGCCTTTGCCCACGTGGGACAACTTCCCCGTATCTTCTTCCATGTGCGCCCGGGTAACGCGAATTCGTTTGGTTGTGCCATCTTCAAGCTCAATGTCCAAATGCCCTTCTGTTGCAATCGGATTTTCAAGCTGGGTAATTTGGTACCCTTTGGGCAGGTCGGGATAGAAATAGTTTTTACGCTCGAACGCATTAAACTGGTTAATGTCGCAATTAAGAGCCATGCCCACCTTCATCGCCATTTCGATCGCGTCGCGATTGACAACGGGCAACATGCCGGGCATACCCAGGCTTAGGGGGTCAACGGCCGAATTGGGGTCAGCTTCTACGCTGTCAACCACACGGCAACCGCTGAACATTTTTGATTCTGTCAGCATTTCTGCATGAATTTCTAATCCGATAACTGCTTCGTATTTGCTCATAGTCGAGGTGGCGGGTTTGCGAGTCTGCGGGGTAGCGAGTGATTTCTCGTGAAAAGTCACCCGCAAACCTGTAACTCGCACACACGCTACATTTTAATAATTTCTTGCGGTGTGCCGATTATCTCTTGATCCCGGCCGATGATTGAGTCACGTAAGTTGAGGTTCGAGATCTTTGCACCATCGTCAACGATGCAATTTTCAAGCACACAATTTTGCACCAAAGCGCCAGCGCCTATCGAAACATAGGGGCCGATCATCGATGAATAGATTTCCGCTTCTTCATGCAGATAGACGGGGGGAATGACCCCAAACTCCTCGGTATAGCTACGTTCGAGGGCGTTTTTACTGCTGTACCCGATGCCGAGCAAGCGGCGATTGGCCTGCACGAGATCATCGACATCCCCGACAGAGATCATTTTGTCCGGCCGGATCGTTTCTGTATCTAACTCACGGTCGCTTTCCCAATCGAGAACTTTATCTAGAGCGTTTTTAGAACGGAACCAGAAAGCCCGATTCATGAGTGAAACGATTTTTGATTCAGTTTGTGCCTCTATTTTGTCGTATTTGGCAATCACGATGGTCCCATCTGTAACGACAAGGCAGGGGCCATCTGGCAAAAGACCTTTTTCGCGGCAGGCGCGTAACGCACCGATATTTCCGATTTCGGCCGGTAAATCGAGCCGAGCAGACTTTTCTGCAAACGCCAAAACGCTGTCATCGACTAAATTCCCGGCCGTGACAAACAGACTGCCGTCTGTGGCATACGGCAAGGTCTGAGCCAATATTTGGCTCAGAACCGTCCCATCTGCCAGACGGCTGTTTAAATGATTGTTGGTGGTTAACAGAAAAACTATTTTCATGAGGGAAAATTACAACGATGGCCGTTGCTTGTGCCAGTCAGTTGCCTGCTCATAGGCAAACGCTGTGTTCAAAATCAGCTCTTCTTGCAGTGTGTTCCCCATCAACTGTAGCCCGATCGGCATATTGTCCCGATCGAAGCCGCAGGGGACCGACAGGCCGCACCCGGCCGACAAGTTGAGCGATACGGTGTAAATGTCTGACAGGTACATTTCGAGCGGATCGGTTGTTTTATCACCGATTTTAAAAGCGGTGTCAGGGGCGGTTGGGGTTGCGATGACATCGACCTGTTCAAACGCTTTTTCAAAGTCCCGAATAATCAGCGTGCGGGCCTTTAACGCTTTGCCATAATAAGCATCGTAATAGCCCGAACTTAGCGCAAACGTTCCCAACATAATTCGGTTTTTAACTTCGTCCCCAAATTTGGCACGGGTTTTCATCGTTGTTTCGGTCACGTCTCGGCCGCTGCCGCGCGGACCGTAGCGCACCCCGTCGTAGCGGGCCAAGTTGCTGCTCGCTTCGCTGGTGGCGATCAAGTAATAGGTGGCTAACGCATAGTCCGCCATATTTAGATCGATTTCGATGATTTCAGCACCCAAGTCGGCCAATTTATCAATCGCCGCTCGCACTGCCGCTTCTGTGTCAGCATCCATCCCATCAATAAAATATTGTTTAGGGATGCCGACTTTTAAGCCTTTAATATCGCCGGTTAAAGCCGCTTCATAATCGGGGACGGGGCGTTGCAAGCTGGTGCTGTCGCGCGGGTCATGACCGGCTACCGTGCCGAGCATGGCGGCTGCATCTTGCACCGTGCGGCCGAAGGTGCCGATTTGGTCGAGCGACGAAGCATAGGCGATAACGCCCCAGCGTGATACACGGCCGTATGTGGGTCTGATCCCCACAATGTTGCAGAACGAAGCGGGGGTGCGCACACTGCCGCCGGTATCTGTGCCGAGCGAGGCATAAGCCATGCCGCTGGCGACCGCCGCCGCACTGCCACCCGAACTACCGCCCGGCACACGGGTTAAATCCCACGGGTTGCTGGTCGTTTGGTATGCAGAATGTTCGGTTGATGATCCCATCCCGAACTCGTCCGTATTGGTCATGCCGACGATGACGGCTCCGGCCGCTTTTAGTTTTTCGGTGACAAAGGCGTTGTAGGGGGGCTTGAATCCCTCTAGAATCTTGCTCCCTGCGGTGGTTTCAACCCCATCTGCACAGATTAGATCTTTGATGCCAACTGGGATACCGAGCATGGGGGATGACTCACCACGGGCGATACGCTCGTCGGCCGCTTTGGCTTGTTCAAGCGCCAGTTCGTCCGTGGTCCGCACATAAGATTTAACATCACCATCAACCGCATCGATGCGGCTCAAAATCGCTTCGGTCAGGGCAACGCTGGTTGTGTCGCCACTGCGTAATTGGTCCCGCACCTGCGTGAGGGTTTTTTCGGTTAAAGACATAAATTTTTAGCCTAGAAAATTTCTTTGGGAAGGGGAAGATTCCGGATGCAGGTATTTTAGTCGCAGGCAGTAGGGGAAACAACTTTGTAAGAAGGATTAAGGGAAAATGGAGGCTAGAAGCTGATTAAGGCGTTTTTGTTATTAGGCTGGTAGGGGAAATTACACGTTGTCAGTCACAATCAGCATTCGGTCGCCGCCTGGCAAAAACTCGTACCCGACTTTTTCAAGCCGCACCCGATACCCGGCATCACGCAGGCCGCTGATGGTTGGCATCACGTGGCGAGACAAAACGGCACCGTTTTCGAGCAGAGGGAATACCCGAACCTCTTTGGCAACCCGCGCCATTTCAATAATTGAATTGATGTGGAACTGTGAGGTCATGTGGGTGGTGCTGGTAAACAGATAGTGAGAACAAACGGCTAAATCAAATTGGTCACTAACCAAGGGGATGATGGGCAGGTCACCGGGAATATAGCGGCCTTCCATTTTGCCCCAATCTAAGTCGGCTAAAAATTCGTACATGGCGCTCAGCCGCATCCGGCCGAGTTTGTGGACCGATTTTAGATTTTTCCAGATAAACAGGCTCTTTTTGCGGTGGAAGGACTCCATCGCTTCTGGATAAGTTTGATCGATCAGTTTGCGAATCTGCTCTTTGCTAAATTGGTACAAAGGATCAACCGAAACCACGTTTCCCCCGCGCTGGGTGAGCTCGCTGTTGAAAGAAGAAGGTCCGTCAGAACAGCCTAAAATCTTTCCGCTCAGATCATTGTCGGTGAGCGAAAACATCCCTAGATATTCTTCAAAAGTTCTGCCCCAAGGGGTGTAGATGTCGGTGTTTGTTTGCATAGTTAAATTTAAACAGATCGGGTCGTATTTGGGAATGAACAGTTGGCCCCATGACGGTGGGGGGAAAAGGAGCTTAGTACTAATCTGATAGGGACATTTATAAAAATTCACGCCTTTTTGCGTTTAAATCAATTTGGCTTACTATTCAAAAACTATGATTTTGTCACCTTTAGAAATTGCCCAGAGCCTCGTACAGTTTGATACAACCAATCCCCCCGGAAATGAGATTTTATGCATTGAGTATTTGGACGATTTGCTGACGGAAGCGGGGTTTGAAACGACTCTTTTGGCCCGCGATGAAAATCGGCCGAATTTGATCACCCGTTTAAAAGGACGGGGAGAAGCACCGCCGATGCTGTTTCAGGGTCATGTTGACGTTGTGACAACTGAAGGTCAGGCGTGGTCAGAGTTGCCGTTTCAAGGGGTGATCAAAGATGGCTTTTTGTGGGGGCGCGGCACGCTGGATATGAAGGGTGCGGTCGCTATGATGGTCAGTTCAATCATGATGGCGAAAGAGCAGGGGATTGAACCGGCCGGAGACATTGTGCTGTGTGTGCTGGCCGATGAGGAGAACGGAGCTGATTGGGGTGCCAAGTGGCTGGTTGAAAATCACGCTGATCAGTTTGAAGGGATCAAATATGGAATTAGCGAATTTGGTGGGACCAATATGCAAATGGGGGGCAAAACGGTTTTCCCGATTCAAATTGCGGAAAAACGGGGTCTGCAATTAAGTGCCAAAATGCGCGGCAGTGCTGGGCATGGCTCCGGCGTGTATCGCAATACGACCATGGGGCGCACCGGCCGCCTGTTGGACCAGCTCGACAACTTGCAGATGCCCATTCACATCACCCCGGCCGTGCGGGAAATGTTGAGCGCCATTGCTGACAATCTAGATTTCCCGGCAAACTTTATTTTGCGCCGTTTGCTAAACCCTGTGACCGCCAACGCGGCACTCAAAGCGATGGGAGGGAGTGGGTCATTTATTGAGCCGCTTTTAAAGCATACGGTTAACCCCACAATTATTAATGGGGGAATCAAATCGAACGTGATCCCAAGCGAAATCGATTTGCAATTTGATGTGCGATTGTTGCCAGGCTTTACGGCCGATCAGTTTTTAACCGAGTTAAAAGACCAGCTTGATACTGATGCTGAATTTAGTTTTGTAGACGATCAGCCGATCATGCCGGCCGAACCGGATATGGGATTGTTTTCGCTCTTGGCTGAAATTATCGAAGAAAAGCAGCCGGACGGAAAAGTTGTGCCGATGGTGCTCCCGGCGGCGACAGATGCCCGTTACTTTGCGTCGTTAGGCATCCAAACGTATGGGTTTACCCCCATGGTGTTGCCAGAAGGGCTCGATTTAGGCACGTTGGTGCATGGCCCCGACGAGCGGATTCCGGTAGATGCACCGGAATATGGCGCCAAAATGATGTTGGAACTGATAAAAAGGTATAAGGGCTAACATTTTTTTAGCCTCTTTTTAGCCCCATTGGTATCAACTTAAGCCATTTTTCCGAGGGCTCAAGCCCTCGCTTAAGACAAGAAACCTGATCAATCAGGTTGAAATGTCCGCGAGAGCCCGATTTATCGGGCTTCTTATTTGAACCGCAGGATTGATCCTGCGAGATTGAGCAGTTTTTTATCGATAAGCCATTATCCCTTGAAATTGGAGACTCCCATGACTGTAAAAGCAAACTGCCACTGTGGCGCTGTGCAAATTGAAATGAATGAAGCACCGGATGCTTTGCTGGAATGTAACTGCTCTGTGTGCGGCCGGTATGGTGTTAAATGGGCCTATTACACGCAGGATCAGGTGAAAATTATCGCAGACAAAGATGCGTTTGATTTTTACATTTGGGGCGATCGCACCACCAACTTCAATTTTTGTAAAACGTGTGGATGCCTGACCCATTACACAGCGGCCGAGGGGGAAGAGTCAGATCGTGTGGCGGTCAACGGGCGAATGCTAGCTGATCGTAAGCTGCTAGACGCTTTGCCGATGCGCTATTTTGACGGCCGGGATAGTTGGCAAATGGTAGATAAGCTGCCTGTAGACCACCCAGATTGATAATTGGCAATTGAGAATTATGCCTACTCGGTTGGTTGAACCGTGATGCCGAATTGCTCCAAAACGTCTCCCTGTGCCTGCCACATCGCCGCTTTTTCCTCTGGGTCACCATGATCATGGCCCAACAAATGTAGCACCCCATGGGCGATGAGCAGCGCCATCTCATCGTCTAGGCTGTGTTGCCCCGCCTGTGCCTGCCGCTCGGCCGTTTCATGCGAAATCGCAATATCCCCCAAATAGAGTTTGCCGTCGGGCCACGTGGTTCCATCTTCAAAGCTGAGCACGTCGGTCGGTTTGTCTTCACCCCTGTAGCTGCTGTTTAGCTGCTGCAGCTGCGCGTCATCTGTTATCAGGATGGTGAGCACCGCTTCGGCCGTGATTTGCTGCTGCTTTAGGGTTGCCGTCGCGATCTTGGTGATCAACGGCTCCAGAGCCGCCGCATCCCCCAATGTGATTTGTTGTTCTATATGATAGGTTGCCATTTATGGTTCTGATCGGCCGGGGACCGATTCAAGTGGTTGTTCTTCTTGTTTATTTGCCGAATTGCCGTTGGTTGGCACTGCAACATCTTGGTTGGGTGCCAGCAACGGGGTTGGCTGTAGCGGAACGTCTAGGACGGCCGCTTCCGGTTCTTCTTGTGCATCCCCATCTTTTAGCTCATTGTTCCCCGGATACTTAACCCGAATATGGAAGCGCCCTTTCAGCGTCTCGATAAACGATTCACGAATTTCTTCTAAGTCTCCCATAGTTAAGCCGGAACGGTTGAGTTGACCCGCTTTCATATGGTCGTCTACAAATTTGTTTACCAGCTTTTCAATCTCTTGTTCAGTTTCTGGTTGGATGGCGCTCGAAGCCGCCTCAACAGTGTCCGCCAGCAAAACAATCCCGGTTTCTCTGGAGCGGGGGCGTGGCCCTTGATACCGGAAAAGGTCAATGTCTACTTCGTCTTCATTGTCTTCACCCGCCAGCTGTTTGGCCCGTTCATAAAAGAAGCGAACAACGCCCCGGCCGTGGTGCTCTGCGATAAAACTTTGAATTTGAACCGGTAAACGGGCCTTTTTTGCCTTTTCGAGTCCGCTCGTCACGTGGCTCAAAATAATTTCTGCACTCATGTAGGGAGAAATTGAATCGTGGGGATTTCCGCCCGCTTGATTTTCAGAGAAAAACTGCGGCCGATCCATTTTCCCAATGTCGTGATAAAACGCCCCAACGCGCACCAACGTGCCGTTGGCTTCGATTCTTTCGGCCGCCTGTTCTGCCAAATTGGCAACCATAATGCTGTGATGATAGGTTCCAGGAGCCTTGCGTAATAGCTCTTGTAGTAGCGGATGATCAAGCCGAGAAAGGTCTTGCAGTTGTACAACTGTAATCACCCCAAACAGGCCGACCAAAAAGAAGCCCGCAATGGTGACAAACGGGGAAAGTAAAAGCCCGTTGATTAAACCCATTAAAAGATCAATGGACAGATCCCCGGCTTCTAAAATTGGCCCTAAATTAAAAATTAAAATGATGGCTAGATTGCCAATAATCGAAAGGGTTCCGGCGCGGAAATAAGAGGCAAAACGATGTGGGTCCCGCAGGGTCATGACGGCGATGATGCTGCTGATGCCGGTGTACAAAACCGGTTCTAAAGTTCGACCAGACATGTAGCCAGCCAGCATGGCAACGACAAACATCACCATCACGCTCAACCGTGGCTGAATGACCATGCTCAACAACATCGCCAGCCCGGCCGCTGGGAACAGGTAGATCAGATCATAAAATATTGTGACCCGGGCCACCGCCGTAAACACAAGGATCAAAAATAGGAGCAGGATCAAATAACGGGGTGTAAAAATCTCCTCGTTCATGAACCGCCACCAGTAAATCATTAAGATCAAGGCGCACAGGGTAGAGACAAGCACGGCCGAGGCAATTCTGAACCAATCGGTCTGATCCTGTTGTAAAAGCCCCAATCTTTCTAATGCTTCAATGTCTTCAGCCTGTACAATTTCTCCTACCCGCACAACCGACTGCCCCTGTGTGTAGACTTGCTGGACCGGCTCTACCCCGTTGGCTGCCTCTTCCTGTGCCAGCCTTGTTGCCTCTTCGTCTAAAAAGACATTGGGGACAATAAACTGAGGGGCCATTACCTGCACAATCTGCTCTTGATCCTGATTCAGATCAAAGCTGATCTGCGATCGGGCGTCTCTTTTGGCATTAGCCAGCTGCTCCGGCCGGATGGTTTGCAGCATGACGGACGAAATTTGATCGAGCGTTTCGTTGCGTGCAGCGATAAATTCTTCTTGCGATAGCCCCAACATGAGCGAGGCGGTTTCGGCCGAAATGTCTAAACTTTCAATTGATTGCAGATAATCTAGTTTGGTGATGTCTGACGCGAGTGAATCACTGCGGACTACTTCGACATACCGGAAAACTTCGCGTGCTTGGTTCCCCTGTTGCCGCCCCACACCACGATCTAAAGTCGTGTAGATATAGATGCCTGAAACAACTTGCTCTCGCTCGGCCAATGTCAACATGTCGCTAACATAGTTGATCGAGCGGGGGGCGATAATTGTCTGAGATGCACGATCCCCAACTTCTAATGCAACTTGATCCCGCTGGTTGAAGCTAATGCCGGTAATAATCGACAGCCCAAGGGCCAGCCCTGCAAAGAAGACCAGTAGGCTCATCTGACTTATAATTTGGGCGAGTGGTTTCGCCTTATTTTCTAACTCTAGTGAAGAATCACGCATTAATTAGTGCCAACGGCTGAGTCAGGGTTATCAAGATAACCGGCCGTTAGCTTAAAAGGTCACGCACGATCTGACTAACCAATTTACCATCGGCCGGTCCCATCGCCTTGAGCTTGGGCAATAACTTGCCCATAACCGCCCCCATCATTTTGGGGCTATCGGCTCCTGTTTCACCGATCACCTCTTTGGCAACCGCTTCAATCTCTTCACGGCCAAGCATCTGGGGCAGATACTTTTCGATGACAGCCAGTTCAACTTTTTCAGGGTCAGCCAGATCGCTACGATCCGCTTTTTCGTATTCGCTAATACTTTCCCGACGTTGTTTGGCCTGTTTCATCAGGACCGCTTCTAATCCAGCCTCGTCTAAAGCTTTGCCTCCATCCACTTCAATTTGCTTGATGGCCGCATTAATTAAGCGCAATGTGTCGCGCGTATTTGTATCTTTACTTTTCATGGCCGTTTTTAAATCGGCCGAAATCTCTTCACGAATTCCCATTATTTTTCTCCAATGAGTGGGCATTTTACCAAAAAATAGGTGACAACGGTGTGGTAAATGTAGCCCCTTAGGAATGTGGCGCAAATAAATGTTGATTTAAATGCTTTATTCCTACTTAGCTATAGCAAAAATGGCGCAAGGAAATTTCTGTTAAGACTTACGCAAAATGGTTTGTAGGGATGCTCCTACAAGCGATTTACCTTTTGACCATCAGTGAATAGAGGGATAAGTCACGCTCTTTCCCATCTTCAAGGTATTGCTCTGTGATGGTTAACCCGGCATTGCTGGCTAGCTCGGCCGTTTGTTGCCGGTCAACCATGCAACAATAACGATAGCCTAATCCACCACGGTTCCATGTTAACAGGTAATCACCCGGCTCAACATCAGTTTCATTCAAGCCGATGGTGTCCCAGTCGACTATTTTACGTTTTTGCCGCTCGTTAGTCGCAAATTGCCAAGTAGACATCATAAGCATGCCGTTCGGTTTTAGATGGGCGGCCAACTCAATCACAATCGCTTGGCGCCGCTTTTTTTGTGGGATATGGTGCATCACCGCATGGTGGGTGATCAGATCAAAGGTCGGATATCCATCAAGAAAATTTGGTTCTCGCAGATCCACCTGTTTAAACCGGACAGGCTCTGGCAACTGTTCAAATTGCTCGGCCGCTTGTGCCAAAAGCCCCGCGCTAAAATCGATCCCAAGATAGCTGTTTAACGTTCCGGCCTGTGACATAAACTCAGAAAACCGGCCGTTGCCACAGCCCGCATCTAGCACATCAAGTTTGCCCGGTGGGAAATGGGGCAGAGCCTTGTGAAATCCGTGCATCTGAACTTGACGCGTGCGGTTGAAAGCTGGGGCAACCTGATCGTAAAATTTTTGATTCAAATCAAAAAGTTGATGGGCGATTTCGTCTTTCATTTTTATGAAGATAAAGAGGGAGGCTTGCTCTAAAGCGACGCTTTGGGGGTAGGTTCTTGTTCAAAAATGCGAATGCGCTGGCCGTTGGTGACAAACCATTCGCGGCCGTCGAGGGTTTTGACCCACACAGCCGGATGCTGATGGCGCACAATGACGCCCGGTATCCATAAATCAATCCGTTCGAACCAAATCTCAACCGGCTGATTGATAGGGAATTTTTCAGTGAGTCGTTTTGACATGCCGTCAAAAATTATCGCATGGTTCCAAATGGCACACAAGAGAAGATACAGGGTGCTTATAGAAATAGGACCTTAAAACGGAGCAGCTATTTATTGTTCCCCCCTTATCACTGTGCAACTTGGGGATTAACCTCGGTTAATCTACAGTTTAATTGATGGTTTTGGGTTGTTGAATCTATATTAAAACACAGTTTAACTTATGCCGTAGGTGATCGAATTCTAAATCGCTATAGTTCTGCACAGATTGCGAAACAGCCAAATGGTTGGGCTGTTTGAACGCATAAAGAAAATTATTAGCAGAGGTTTGGAAGAAAATATATGAACGCTCAACGTACAAAAACATTTATGGGCCTGTTGGCCCTAATGGCTATTTTCCTTGTGGCATGTCAGCCTCAAGTTGTTACAGAGACTGTTATCGAAGAAGTGGAAGTAGTGAAAGAGGTTGAAGCTGATCCTGGCACGCTGGTGATCTACTCCGGCCGGTCTGAAAGTTTGGTTGGCCCCTTGATCGATCAGTTTCAAGCGGCAACCGGTATCGACGTTCAGGTTCGCTACGGCGGTACGGCTGAAATGGCTTCTACTATTCTAGAAGAAGGGGCCAATAGCCCGGCCGACGTCTTCTTTGCACAAGATCCTGGTGGTTTGGGCGCCATATCAGACGCTGGTTTGCTAGGGCAAATTCCGGCCGATATTTTTGAACAGGTTCAACCACGTTTCCAAAGTCCAGATGGGGATTGGGTCGGCATTTCCGGCCGGGCACGGGTGATTGTGTACAACACCGACGAAATCAATCCTGAAGATTTGCCAGAGACGATCGAAGGATTTACCGATCCAAAATGGAAAGGGAAAATCGGGTGGCCTCCAACCAATGGCTCATTCCAAGCGATGGTTACCGCCATGCGCAGCGAGTGGGGTGAAGAACGAACCCGTGCATGGTTAGAAGGCATCCAAGCCAATGAACCTATTGTATATGCCAAAAACACCCCAACGGTAGAAGCTGTGGGCGCTGGTGAAGTCCAAGTTGGCTTTGTAAACCACTATTATCTGTACCGCTTTATCGCCGAACAGGGTGAAGAGTTTGCAGCGCGCAACCACTTCTTGACCGGTGGCGGCCCCGGATCACTCATTATGGTTTCGGGTGCAGGCATTTTGGCCAATGGAGATAACCAAGACAATGCGCGTAAATTCATCAATTTCATGCTTTCAGCTCCAGGGCAACAATATTTCACCGGCCAAACGTATGAGTATCCGGTTATTGTCGAAGGTGTAAAAATCGAAGGATCGCAGCCTGGCTTAGAAGAGTACGAATCAAATGCGATTGATATTCCGTTGAGTTCGATGTCTGATTTAGCAGGCACGGCCGCTCTACTTCAAGATCTTGGTATCTTAGAATAGCGATCACAACCTTTAGTAAGATGCGTGGCTGACGATACTCCTGTCTGCGCAACAAAAAGCAAAAGAGTCGCCAATCGGCGGCTTTTTTGCTTTTAGAGTGGGAACAACTGTCACTTGACTGCCACTCTGAATCAACAGAATCAGCATATTTTTCATGAAGAATTATTGCTTTAGAAAAGGGGGGTGTTAAAATTTTCAGACCATTTTCGAAGTTAAATCGAATTGGTTTGAATATATGAACATTTTTCTCATCATCGAAATCCTACTCATCATCTTTTTCTTAGTGATGTTTTATTACCGCTCAGACTTTACTTGGGCCGTGGGGCTGCTTACGATCGGAACTGTTGTTTTACTCAGTGTCATACGGAATATTTTTCTGCCAGATTTGCCACTAGACGCGGCCGGGCTATGGGTTCAGCTGTTAGGTGGATTGGCATTTTGCGGCGGGGCTATTTGGCTATTTGGAGTTCTGCGCCCTTACATGGGTGACGATTTTCTGCCAGCAATGGCTGTGCCGGCCGCCAACGAAAATAGTGACGCCAAAACGTCTCAAATCGCTAGAAATCCTGACTTAGGCAAGTTGCTTTCAGAACGGGCTGTTGGTATGCGTAACGACGCATCGGAATATGACCGCCAGCTCCTGTTTGACCAAATCATGCAAAACCTTAGCAACGAGGATGTGCGTGATTTGATGTTTGATATTGAGATGGCAGAAAATGAAGTGGTTGCACCGATGAATACGATGCACCAGACCATTCACAATATCATCGACTTATCGATTGAGCGGGACCAAATCAGCGATTTGGCTTTAGCCGTTGAGCGGATTTTGACGCCGGTGCCGCCTGATCATTTTCCACGGTTGTCACGCATTAATACAGAGACTCCGCCCACGATTTTGCGCCGTTATCTGCTTACGTTTTATGACTTGGCAAAACTTGAAGAGATAACGACCGATTTAGAATTGGATTGGGAGCGTTTGGGCATTGGCTCGAAACAGCAAAAGGTGCGAAACTTGCTCTTGTGGATTCGCCGCAGTAACCGAATGGGAGAGCTAATTGAGGCGATGCATGCCCGGCCGGTTGTCAGTGGTAATGTCAACCTAAAATAACCTTCCAAGATAAATAGAGAGAATTGGGTAGAGGGGGAAACTGTACCAAGCCACTACCCACATTTAGATAATCAAAAAATTATGTCCTTGCGTCGAATGCTTCCTTTTTTGCTCCTCAACATCGTTGTATCTGCGTTGGTGATGCTGGGCATTCTGTATTGGTGGGATGCACGAAATCCACAGCCCGAAGCGGTCATTTCTTCGGCCGATGTGCCGATTACGGCCGTTGATCCGGGTGTTGTCGAGCTTGCACCTACCCTACCGCCAACCGAAACGCCGTTGCCTGCAACTGCGACCCCAACCCCTGCGCCAACGTATCACACGGTGCAAGCGGGTGAGTCTCTCAGCGCCATTGCTGACCAGTACGAAGTGTCGATGCAGGAGATTATGGACGCCAATGGGCTGCTGAACGAAAACTTTATTCAGGCGGGGCAAGATCTGTTGATTCCGATCGGTGGTGTGGTTATTCAACCGGCCGAAGAAGTGGCAGAAGCGGCCGCCACAGCAACCCCGGTTGGAGCTCCGCCAACACCCATCCCGACCGTGCCTTTGGGTGACGGAGAGGCTGATTTGACGGTCAGCACATTTAACGGGATCGGGGTCATTGAGGCTGAAAATATTTTAATCGTCAACAACGGCAGCCGATCTGTAGAGATTGTTGGCTGGCAGGTACGGGATACCAACAACACTATTTATACGTTTGGGCAAGGGGCTACCTTGTTTGGTGGCGGTGCTGGTATCCAGCTGTTTTCAGGGATTGGTGAAGACACGACCACCCGACGTTATTGGGGACAAACTACATCAGTCTGGCAATCAGGTGAGATTGTGCAAATTTATGATGCAGAAGGGACACTGCAAATCACGGCGACAGTACCGTAGCCAGTGGCCAGTCCGCTACGCGGCAGTGATCAGTGGGGATCCAACCAATCACTGATCACTGCGCCGAAGGCGACTGGCAACTGGTCACTTAAATTATGGAACGTGGATTAATCGACAACAAAGGTGAGTTATTTGCCCTTTTACGCGGCAAAGATTTATATACCCTGGAAGGGGAGCTAACCGGCCGGATCGAAGGTAACTTTGTGGTTGATTTGGTTGGCGCGCGCATCTGGCGCGTTGTGGGCGATGCGGTTTATCGCTTAGATGGATCGTGGCCGGTCGGTTATTTTGGTGAACCGCGCAGTTTGGATCACGAGTGGATTGATTAAAGGAGTAGAGAGAAAGGAGCAGAGAGTAGAGAGACCCTCTTTCCTCTCGAACCTCTTGTCTTTCGACGGACAATGCTGATGAGCTAACTGGCTGATTGGCTGACAAGCTAAAAATTATGAGATTAGGTGCACAAGTAAGCGTAAGCGGCGGATTGTTTAACGCCTTTAAAAATGCCCAAGAAATTGGTGCAGACAGCATGATGT
>JAHDEN010000017.1 GCA_020628815.1 Chloroflexota bacterium
TGCCAAAATCATTGATCGGCCCCATCCCCAAACAGTTGTGGGCCGAAATCGCCAGAGACGTTGATCCACAGGCACGGGCCAACTCTTCGGTAGCGATGGTGGCGCTCACGGTGTCCATATCTGCGCCGCCAAACTCTTCTGGAATTTGCAACCCTTTTAAGCCTAGATCGGCCATCTTTTTGGTGGCGGTCCAATTGAACTCACTTGTTTCATCGGTATGGGCCGCCATGGGGGCAACCTCGTTTTTCATAAAGTTTTGTACAACGTGGCGGAATTCCCGCTGCTCATCTGTTAAATCGAAATTCATTATTACTCCAACTAGACCAGACTGGTTTTAAAAACCAGTCTGGTCTTAAATGTTTTTTATGCCGCCCAAAATCAGCTCGGTAAACATGCGGGCTAACTCCCGTACGGGAACCCGGCCGTCTGGGTCATACCATGACCACGTGTAGTTACACATCCCTAAAATTGCGCGCATCACCACTTGGGTGTCGGTATCAGGTGTAAATTCACCTTTTTCGATCCCCTCTTGCAAAATTTTTCTGAACAGATTTTGATACTCTTTGTTGAGCAGGTCGGCCGTGTTTGCGGTGCCATCATTAATGTCTGACAGGTGTTCGCGCACAAAAATTGTGTAGATGTGGACGTGATCTTGAAAAAAACGTAGGTGCTCGTCGATTGCCAGAGTCAACTTTTGCGTGGGGGGATAACCGGTATCCACAATCGCTTGAACCGCTTTAAGCAGTTCTTCAATCCGGCCGCTGGTGATTTTGACAATCAGATCTTCTTTTGAATCAAAATAGTAGTAGAGGCTTCCCTTGAGCATGCCCACTTCGTCTGCAATGTCCTGCATACGTGTGGCATGGTAGCCGCGCGTGGCGAACAGCCGAGCCGCGGCCGCATACACTTCTTCTTGTCGAGTCTTTTTACGTTCGGTCATAAATTATCAAGAGTTTGAGAAATTCAAACAAACGTTTGAATTATAGGATGGATAAAGAAATGTGCAACAGAAAATGATCCCAACATATCTATCCTGAACCGTTTCTCGAAATTTTTACTTTTAAGTAGGACAAGCAAGCTATGTTGCAGGGGTGTCTAGGTAGAAAAGGCTAAGGAGCCGCCCGTTTAAGATTGATATGATCATGGGATGAGACAAGCAAGGGTACCCATTTTCATGCATCAGCTCCAGAGAAAAAGCACATTGAGTTTCTCGCTAATATCGATAATTAGCCTTAGCTTTCTTCTTTTCGGGTGCTCTTCGGCAAATAATTTGACAGATGTTCCTGGAAATGAAAACAGGCCAACGGCCGAACAGGGAACTCTTGATCTGTCCCAGTGGGATTTTGACCAACTTGGAACAGTGCCTTTAGATGGGGAGTGGCAATTCTACTGGAGTCAACTGGTCATTTCAGAACAATCGGCCGACGCTCAAGTTTTTGTACAAGCTCCGCAGGCCTGGAATCAGATTGATCCAGACCTCTATTCATCGTTTGGTTACGCAACCTACATCATTCAGATTGAACTGCCTGACTCAACTGAACCATTTGGAATTCATATCCCTGATTTTAACTCCGCCTATCGAGTATTTATCAACGGCGAGCATCTAATTAGCAGCGGAGTCGTCTCAGATAAATTTGATCAGTATGAGCCTGGTGCATTGCCAAACATTGTTTCTATACCGCTTGAAGACAGTGGTTCTGTAGAGCTTGCTGTTCAAATTGCAAATCATGAATTTAAACAAGGGGGCTTTCATAGGGGCATTGAGTTAGGGCTTTATAGGCAACTTTTTAAAGCTGAAGAACGCAACATTATTCTTGAATTTTGGCTCATTGGTGCCTGTTTTATTATGGGGCTTTATCACTTTGGCCTTTACTTTACACGTAAAAACAAAAATCTTTCCCCCCTTTATTTTGGACTGTTTGCGCTCATTATTTCAGTGCGCGTGCTCGTAACCGGCACCTATTCAATTTTCGAGATTATCCCCTCGATCAATTGGACAACGGTGATGCGGCTCAACTTTTTAACCTTTTACCTCGGCTTCCCCTCATTTCATCTGTTTATGCACGCCCTTTACCCCACAAGGTTCAATAATTGGGTATTAAGGATTGTTTTAACCGTTAGCGGCTTTGTTGCTTTTCTAGCAATGTTTTTTCCCATACCGGTGTTTGCCAGTGTTTTGCAAGCTTACCAGCTCTTCTTTGTGGTTGCGGCGCTGTATGGGCTGACTGTGGTTGGGCTTTCCATCAAACATCAAGAAGACGGTGCGAGGCTGGTGATGTTGGGGGTTTTGGCTCTTATTGGAACCGCTATCAACGATATTTTATTTTCCAATGGACTCAGCCCGTTTGATGGGCTGATTATGTTTGGACTTATCTTCTTCATCTTTATGCAGTCGATTATTCTTGCAATGAGGTTCGCGAAAGCGTTCCAGAAGGTCGAAGCTTTGTCCGAAGAGTTGATGTTTGCTCAAAAAGAGACCGAGGCCGCTTATTATGAATTGAGACAGCATCGGGATAAGTTGGAAGAGACGGTGTTGGAACGCACCGCTGAACTAGAAGTGGCAATCGGTGAAGCTGAAGGGGCAAATAAGGCCAAGAGCGACTTTTTGGCAGCTATGAGTCATGAAATTCGGACACCGATGAATGGCATTATCGGGATGTCTAGCTTGCTAAAAGGGACCGAACTCAATGATGAGCAAGAAGATTTTGTTGAAACGATCCGGACAAGCGGTGATTCGTTGTTGACCATCATCAACGATATTTTAGACTTTTCAAAAATCGAAGCGGGCAAGCTAGAGCTAGAAGAGCATACGTTTAATTTGCATCAGGCGGTTGAAAGTGCGCTTGATTTGCTTTCGCAAAAGACGGCCGAAAAAGGGGTGGAGCTGATCAGCTTGGTGGAACATGATGTCCCCAAATGGATTAATGCTGACTCAACCCGTATCCGACAAATATTGGTTAATCTGTTGTCAAACGCGGTCAAATTCACGGCCGACGGTGAAATTTTTGTCCATGTTAAATCAGAGCAGCTTGAAGATGAAAAAGTACGAATTCACTTTTCTGTTAAAGATTCGGGCATCGGGATTCCACAAGAGAAGATTGATCGACTGTTTCAACCCTTTAGCCAAGTTGATTCATCAACGACTCGAAAATATGGGGGTACCGGACTTGGGTTGGTAATTTGCCGCAGGCTGTGTAATTTAATGGGTGGGGAGATCGGTGTGACTAGCGACGAAGGGGAAGGGTCAACGTTTTTCTTTGATATTATCGCTGAGCCAGCGCCAGATGATTATGTTAGCCCCGAAGAACCGATTTCTGAAGCGATCTTAAACGGGAAACGGGCACTTATTGTCGATGACAATACGACGAACCTCAAAGTTCTGTCTTATATTTTGCAGGGATGGAAGGTCAAATTTAAAAGGGCGACCTCGGCCGACGATGCATTAGCCATCCTTGAAGAAGATAAAGCGTTTGATTTTGCGCTGCTTGACTACCATATGCCCGGCAGCATGGATGGCTTGGGACTAAGCATTTCCATGAATAAGCTCTATCCCAAGATCCCGGTCATTACCCTAAGCAGTAGCTTCGATGTTACCCAACTCAAACGGCCGGAAAATCTAAAATTCTGGCTGTACAAACCGGTTAAAATTGAACGCCTGAAAAGCTCGCTGTTGCAAATATTAGAGCCTGAAACACCCAATGCAACACCTGAACAAGAGATTCTGGACCCGGATCAATTTGATCCCCAAAGAACGGTTAAGATTTTGCTGGCTGAGGACAACGTCGTAAACCAAAAGGTCTTTATGCGCATGTTGGACAAACAGAAATATATTGCTGATCTCGCCTCTGATGGGGTGGAGGCTGTTGAATCTGTCCAGCGGCAAGCCTACGACATCGTCTTCATGGATCTGCAAATGCCTAATTTAGATGGGTTAGAAGCATCCAAAGCGATTCGAGAATTGGGTGATGCGATTCATCAGCCAACAATCGCGGCGTTGACGGCCGAAGTTAATGCACAGGTGCTTAAAGAGTGCGAAGAAGCTGGAATGAGCCCCGTACTGCAAAAGCCTGCACATTTAGATGATATTCTGCGTGTTTTGATGAATGTCAGTAAGGCGAAAACCATCCACTAAGTTTATGCCCCCGCTCAGTTGAGATTAAAAGATTTTTGCCGTTAGGTCGTGCCTGTTAGGGGAAATACCTTGTGTTTTTGCCTAAAGATCAGCTTCCAAAACGTTTCGGTACTACATCAGTGTAAAATGCTTTACATGAAAATGACCGAGCCGTCAATAGCCCAATTTTGTCACGTAAATTGAGCGTGAATGACCCATACTTCCTACAAGATAGTTTTTGCCTATACAGACTATTGGTGATGTAAATCTCGGAAAAGCTAAACCACACACACATATAGTGCCTGACGGAGCGTAATTAAAACAGGCGAGGAGGGTATTTTGGACTCATATAGCTTTACCAACATTCACAAGTTCACAAGCAAATACGGAACCATCCAAGTTAAACAAGATTCGGGTGGTGTAGTTGCTGAAGCTAAAAAGGCCGGTTTCTTTACAGATGACACGATTTGGGAAGAAGGCCCTTTTGCAACCGTACTTGAGGCAATGAATCATTTGGACAAAGATCTGGGCGAATGGCTCAAAGATCAATGGTGGTAACATCAAACAAGAGTGCAGGGTTTTGAAAGCTACTCTGCACTCAATTTCTAAAATAGCTTAAAGGAGTCAGAGTTTACACGGCCGCTTTGCTGCCATAAAACCGCATTCATCACTTCAATCGCCATTCGACTTTCAAGCGTAACCCCTGCCCGAACCCCCACACACGGGTCATGCCGCCCCTTTTTTAACTCAAAATCAATCTCTTCCAGATTTTTGCGCACCGATTTTTGATCGTGCGTAATCGTAGACGTTGGCTTAAAAGAGACCCGAGCCACGAGGGGCAGGCCGGTTGTAATCCCCCCCAACATGCCACCATGATTATTTGATTGATACCCATCGGTCCGAATCGGGTCGTTGTTCTGACTGCCTAAACGGCGAGCCACATCTGCCCCGGCCCCGACTTCGCACGCACGGGCGGCGTGCAGCCCACCCAGCGACCCCATGAGCTTGGTTTTTAAGCTGTTGTACAGTGGTTGCCCGATCAAAGCTGGCACGTTGATCCCTATCACCTCAACAACCGCCCCGATCGAATCCCCTTTGATCCGCGTCTGTTTAATTAACTCGGCCGCCTCAGCCGCAAATTCAACGTCAATAGATGGGATTTCAGCTTGCTGAATCTGTGCTTCGGCCGCAGCAACATCTTTTTGATCGATGTTTTTTGTCATAAACAAATCGCTCAGCCGCTTGTCACTTTTTAGCTCGCCCACTTGGGTAATCGAAGAGAGAAATAGGGTTCCAAATTGGTCACGCAGGAAAATGCGGGCGATAGAACCACCAATCACATCGGTAATGGTTGATCGATAGCTAGAGCGCCCCCCGCCACGATAGTCAACAAATCCTTGGCTTTTGTGGTGTTTCACCAAGTCGGTATGACCCGGCCGGACTTCACCCGTATCACCTGAAAATTGTTCGTAGTGGCGCGACTTGCTTGATGTAGACAGGACAAGCGCCGCAATCGGCTCGCCCGTCGCATACCCAACTTCATAGGTAGATGTCGGATCGCTTTGAGCCCCATTATGGCCTGTCGAAATTTCTGGCCCTGACAAGACCCCTGCATGGTCAGCGTCATCAAATATCCCGGCCGTTAGTAAAACCCGATCTTTTTCATTGCGCGGCGTGCCATGTTTGTTGCCACCCGGCCGCCTGCGATCAAGAAACCCCTGTATTTCCGCTCGGCTAATTTTTGTGCCGGCAGGGGTTCCAAAAACAATTGTCGTAATTCCTGGCCCATGTGATTCACCGGCACCAGCTACACCAAAAAGAGGTCCGCCTAAAATTTCCATAGCGGCAAGTTTACCAAAAAAAAGAGGCCCGACGCATATTGCGACGAGCCTCTTTTCTAGTTGAGAAAGTTAAGAAGGGGCACACCTTCAACTATCTCTGTAAAACAAGGTTTACTTCTCTGGAATTTCGAGTTCGGTTCCTGGGAAGATAACGCTTGGATTTTTGATGTTGTTTAATTCAGCAATTTCCATGTAGCGTTTTCCGTTACCCAATGTTTCTTCAGCGATTTTCCAAAGGCTGTCACCAGCTTGAACCACGTATTTTTTAGCTGCTTCAGCTGCTGCTGCCGCTTCGGCCGCTGCTGTTTTAGCTGCTGCTGCGCGTTCTTTCGCTGCTTTTTCAGCCAACCGTTTACGACGGCGCTCACGAGCTGCTGCTTGACGCTCAGCTGCTGCTTTACGTTTTGCCTCACGCTCTTCAGCCGCTTTTAGCTTGGCTTGAGCTTCTTCCAAAGCCTTTTTCGCTTCAGCCGCTTTCTTCTTGTCAGATGCGGCTTTCGCTGCAGCTTCTTGACGTTTTTTAAGCTCAGCACGGCGTGCCGCAGCTGCTGCGCGTGAACGAGCTAATTTGTCTGCTTCGGTAGCTTTTAAAGCACTAGCGATCAAATCAAGAGCTTCCTCTTCTTCGTCACTAATGTTGTCACCTTTTTTGATCAACTTTTCAGATGCAGCATCAGCGATTGCGGTACCAGCACCTAACAAGAAATCCATGAAGTCATCATACTCAGCGTCATCGGTTTTGCCGTCAACAGCCTCTGCAATATCACCTAAGATGTCAGCGACTTCTTCGGCCGATTTGCCTTTACCCGCGCTCGTATTTCCTTCATCAGCAATAACAGCTTTGATGAGTGAGTTATTTCCTTTATATTCTGCTAAATAATTTTTAAGAGCTTTTCCCTCTCGTTTTACTTCCATGAGCCCCATACGGCCTTCTGCTGCGTTGATCGCTGCTTGTACATAATAGGGGGCGTCTTTTAAAATATCCCATTCTTTTGCGTTAAAGCTTGTTTTGTTTGCCACTATTTAAATTCTCCTTTTCAGTTGAAGTGAACTAATAAAATGAGGCGGTTGGCTGATCACAATCACTATCCAATTTGTCTCAATGACCTTTGGTCCAAAGAGTCCGGTTAATCCGGTGGACATAACCAAGTCCGCACGGCTACAATTTCAGTTGTCGGGTGCACTTTGGCTAAATGCACCTGTCGTTAATGAAATCAGAGTTTTTAATTTTCGCAAGACATTACGTCTACTTTCTTGATAAGTTTTTGATTTTTAGACGAATATCTGCGTATAGACCGGCAATATTCCGAAATTGGAGATTTTGATAAGCTAAAAAAGTATAAATACGGAGTATGGAGACAAAAATTGATGAAAAATCTTTTTAGATCGACCGGGCTGCTTATGCTGCTCGGATTATTAATCGCTTGCGGCGGTACGCCACCCGAGCAGGCTGCACCAGCCGCGGAACAAGAGGTGGCCGAAGATGTGCCAACCCGCGTCATTGAAGTTGAAGAAGAGGCTACTGAGGTTCCTGCTGAAGAGCCGGAAGCGGCTGAAGCTGAAGTCGAAGCTGTAGAAGCAGTAGAAACTGACGCTGAAGAAATGACAGAGGCTGTCATGGCGGTTGATGGACCAACCCATCAACCGGCCGAAACGGTTGAAGAGGCTTTGCAAGAGCGCCCCTATGACCAAATAAAAGGTGGCGAAGACCCGCTTTTAACAATTATTGAATATGGCGACTTTCAATGACCCGGCTGTGCAGCGGTGGATCCGCTGCTACGTGAACTGGTTGAAAAATACCCAGATGAAGTCCGTGTTATCTATCGTCATTTCCCACTGATCAATATTCATGACAAAGCCAGAATCGCGGCCGAGGCGTCTGAGGCGGCCGGAGCCCAAGGTGATTTCTGGGCGTTTCATGATGCGCTATATGAACGTCAAAGCGACTTTAACGCCACCGATGAAGCCCAAGCGATCGGGTTTTTGGCCGACTTAGCAACAGACGTTGGCTTAGATGGCGATCAAATGAAAGCTGATCTAGAAAGCGGTAAATTCACCGCATATGTCGAAGCGCATCTAACCGAAGCGGGCAATTTGCGTTTGCCAGGCACACCATCACTTATTGTGAACGGTAACTTGTTAGATGGGGGGACTCCGCCATTTGAAGCGTGGGAAGCCTATTTAGTGCAGCTGCGTAGCTTGCAAGTTCTCGCAGATTTACAATACGATGCGCCCCCAGAAGTAACAATCGATCCAGATGTGATCTATGTGGCGACCGTCACGATGGAAAACGGCGGTGAAATTGTGATGGAGCTTTATCCAAAATCAGCTCCGATTACGGTCAATAGTTTCGTGTTTTTGGCCAATGAAGGATACTATGATGGTGTTACGTTCCATCGTGTACTGCCTGGATTTATGGCCCAAACGGGTGACCCATCAGGGACAGGACAAGGTGGCCCCGGCTACACCGTTCCAGATGAGATTGACCCCAGCTTGACCCACACGGGTGAAGGTGTTGTGGCCATGGCGAAATCGCGCGAGCCTAATTCGGGTGGTAGCCAATGGTATATCACGTTTGATAATGCCAATCATTTAGACGGCATCCATACCGTGTTTGGTAAAGTGGTTGAAGGGATGGATGTTGTGAAAGGGATCACCCCGCGTGACCCGGCCGCTAATCCGAATGCCCCAGTCGGTGACGCGATTGAATCGATTACGATTTCTGAGAAGTAATTCGCAACCCTAGTCCAATATCGCCCTGAAAGGTCAAATCAATTCATTTGGCCTTTCAGGGCTTTTAGAAAAATGATCAGAGGAGAAGGAAAAGGAATGCTGCCTGCCACAAAGCCAAATATAAAAATCATATTTTTGCTAGTTATTGTTTCAAGCTTGGTTCTGACTAGTTGCCTTCTTTTGCCAGAAGGGAGTGGCGGCGGCTCGACCCCCATCCCGTCTGTTACCCCGCCGGGTGACATGTTGGTCCTACAGGCTGACCAGTACACCCACACACTAGAAGAAGGGGGGCGCGTACCGGGTACAGGTATCGTTTACCGTTCAATCGAAGCGGATAATATTTTTGTTGACATTGACGGCCAGCCCAGTGTGCGTCGTGTGGGAGATATTTTGACCGGCTCTTCGATTGTGGTGCCGGGCGTACATGTGCAATACAACTTGCGCCTGATGACAGCCGCCTTTTCGAACCCCCGGGTGATTGGGCCGGTAACGGCAACTGTTTTTAATCCGCTGCCGCAAGAGCTTTTGGGATATTTGGAGCCACCTGCGGCAAACTTTGTTTATGATGCAATCAGCGTTGATTATCGAATTCCTGTCGGCCGGGTGTTGCCAGGGTCAACGGTGGTTTACAGAGGCGTTGATCCCAATGGGAACGGAGCCAGTTTGTCTGGCACGGCGCAATACGCCATCCTGCCAGAGCAAAACACATTTGTTTGGACCGGATTGCTGCGCCCCAATGTCATCATCCAATACGATTTGCGCGCAGTAAGCGTAACAACTGAAGAGTTGCGCATGGTTGGCACGGCGAAGTTGTTCTTGTATCAACAGCCGCCGCCAGTGCAATAAACCAGCCGCTTAGCTTATGGAATTTTCTGCCCTAACTTTGAACCTACACGGCACCATCGATCGCTGGTTGGGGCGGCGTGAGCTGATTGTTGCGGGACTGGTTGATCGCCAGCCAGACATTATCGCCTTTCAAAAAGCGAATTTTTGGGGTGGTCAGGTTCAGTGGATCTTGCGCCAGATTCATTCAAGAATCGGAACACAGGTTTACAGAGGGATTCAACGGCGCCATCGTGGGTTAGGCTCGCTGTTTGATGGTGTAGCCGTTCTCAGCAAATTCCCAATTGTCTATTACGAAACCCTGAGTCTGCCTGAAAACCGAACTGCGCTGTTGGCCAATGTTGAGCTACCTACGGGTGATACGTTGGACGTTGTCAGCTGCCATTTGATCTCTGGTATTCGATTGCCTGAGGTGCGGTATCAGCAGGCGATGGAATTAACCGGCTGGATGACTATTCCCGGCCGGTCTCAATACCAAATTATTGCCGGTGGGGTGAATGATACGCCTGATAGTCGAACGATTAGGCGTATGAAACAACAATATGCATCGGCGTGGGAAGCTGCACATGGATATGAACCGATTGCCACGTGGCCAACCGCATTGGGGGGAGACGTTGAAAATTGGACCGGCTGTCTTGACTATTTATTTGCCACATCAAACCTAAATGTGAGCCGAGCCGAGATGTTTGGCAACAAAATCCATCCAGAAGATGAGACTTTGTTTATGTCTGACCATGTAGGGATAGAAGCGACTTTTTCTCTGGAAAAGGTGGGGGTAAAATAACGGGATGATTTCAATTATTGCCCCCGTATATAACGAGGAAGAAGTGCTGCATTCTCTCTACGAACGTATCCATGAAGTGATGGAAACAACTGGAGAAGATTGGGAGCTAATGTTGGTCAATGATGGCAGTCGTGATTGATCGGCCGAAATTATTGCTGAGCTGCATGAGAAGGATGAGCGGGTTAGAGGGTTAAGCTTTTCGCGAAATTTTGGCTTTCAAGAAGCGGTCACGGCCGGCATGCACCACGTGCGCGGTGATGCGGTTGTGCTAACAGATGCGGATCTACAAGACCCACCTGAAGTCATTCCTGAAATGATCGCCAAATGGAAAGAGGGATACGATGTTGTGTACGGGGTCCGTTCATCACGTGAGGGTGAGACGTGGTGGAAATTGGTTACGGCTAAACTTTTTTATCGCTTGATCCACCGCATCACCAGCGTAGACATTCCGTTGGACACAGGGGACTTTCGTTTGATGGATCGGCGAGTTGTCGACGCTATCGGCCGAATGAGCGAACGTAATCGATTTTTACGCGGTATGGTTCCTTGGGTGGGCTACAAACAAATCGGTATCGAATATGCGCGCCACCCTCGTTTTGCAGGGCAAGCAAAATATAGTTCTACTCGCAAAATGCTGGCTTTTGCAATCGATGCGATCACCAGCTTTTCCTACTTTCCCCTTAGGCTAGCAACCTTTATTGGATTTTTAATGGCTTCGGTCAGTGGGTTTGCCATCCTATTGGTTGTTTTCTTGCGTCTGTTTTTAACCGAACAGGCCTTTACTGGGCAGGCAACCACGTTGGTTACGGTTCTGTTTTTGGGCGGGGTGCAGCTCATCTCACTTGGGATTATTGGTGAATATTTAGGCCGCATCTACGATGAAGTGAAAGGCCGACCTCTCTACTTGGTTGATCAAAGCTGGGGGCTTGACGAACGAGAAGGTGCAGAACGGCCGAAATAGGCTCGTTTACTAAGATCAACCCTGTTTCTAGCGTTTCTAAACGTCGATTAACCGTATGTTTTATTTTTGAACCAACCGGTATAATTCGGCCGGTTGTGTGATTAAAAGCAACCTCAAATTAGGCTTCGTCAAGAAATCTCATCATCCCAAAAATTTGACGTAGTACTTGGGCTTACCCCTCAATTTTAACTAGGAGATTATTGCTCTGTTTAAGAAAAGTCTTTCCCTACTGCCCCAGTGGCTCGTTTATTTGCTGTCAGGTTCAATTGTTTTGAGCGGTTTGTGCGTATCGATGTTTGCTTGGTGGACGGCCGATGCGTTTATTAATCAGCCAGTGAACCCGTTAACTGGCGCTGTTTCAAACCCTATCCAGCCCCCGCCTTCAGGCCCGGGTTCGATTGTGGTGGAGGTTACCGCAACGCCCGATCCCGCTGCTGTAACCCCTGAAGTGGTGATGGTGGAGGAAACCGCTTTCCCAACACCGGACCTTCAGGAGCAGATTATGCTGCAGCAAACCCGAGATTCGATTCAGGCAACGGTTGAGGCGAGCGGCCGGATCACGATTTTAGTGATGGGGATCGACCGTCGGCCGGGGGAAGAGTTCCGTTCGTTAACAGATACGATGATCATTGTCTCGGTAAATCCGCTCGACAATACCGCATCGATCATGAATGTGCCGCGTGACTTTTATGCAGACATACCTGGGGTGGGGCGACGCCGAATCAATACCGCATTTAACTGGGGATATGGAAATGGTGGCCCGGCCGGGGGCGCAGCTTTGGCGATGCTGACGGTTGAACGGAATTTAGCTATCAAGATCGATCACTATATCCTGCTTGATTTCACAGCGTTTATCCGCTCAATTGATGCGATTGGTGGGATCGAGATTGACGTGCCAGAAAACATTTATGATGCGACCTATCCGACGATGGATTATGGGTATGAGATCTTCTCAGTTGCGGCCGGTCCTAACTCGTTTGATGGGGAGACAACGTTGAAATATGCACGGACCCGCCATGGGGACAGCGACTTCGGCCGGTCTGAGCGACAGCAGCAAGTGATCTTGGCCGCACGGGACAAAGTGCTCAGTCTGGGGGTTGATCAGCTCTTGGTCCAGCTGCCGATTTTGTATGGAGAAGTGAACGAGGGGGTGCGAACAGACTTATCGATTAGTGATTTGTATAGCTTGGCCGTTATGGCCCGCGACATGCCTGTCGAAAATATCAAAACTGTAGTCCTCGATTTCCAATACTTTCTGCCCTATACAACGCCTGATAATCAGCAGGTTTTAGTGCTACAAAATTATGCGATTGGGCCGGTAATTGCTGAGCTGTTCTACGACTAAGGCAAACTCCTACAAACTTTTTCAGCCGGTGCCTAAACTAATGAGTGTGTTGCGTGAGATGTAAACGCTCCACGCAACACGCTTTAAGACAAGTTGAAAACCAGCATGTTTAAAGCGGTCACCAGATCGGCTTGACCGGTTTTGACCCGCACATCAATGTCTAAAAGATGGGCATAAATCTGCTCTAATTGGCGCATACTAAAGCTGCGAGCCTGCTGTGTAACTTTTCCCACTACAAAGCTGTGAATCTTTGTCTCTTTTGAAATTTCAGGCGGCCGCATATTTCTGTCAATTAGCTCTTTGACCTGAATCATCATCCTAAACTGACGCACAAACATCGAAAAAATCAGAAACGGCTCAGCCCCTTCATTTAATTTCTTTTGCAACAGTTTAGATGCCTGTGCTCCGTTCCTACTCCCCAACGCGTCTACTAAATCAAAAATATTTACTTCGGCAATATGCGGCGATAAGAGCTGAACATCTTGCGGGGTGATTTCGGCCGGTTCATCCCCGTTTTGGTTGAGTTTGTAGAGCACCATTTTTTCGATCTCGTTGTTGAGCAGGGCCAAATCATTACCCGCATTGGCGGCCAACATGCGGGCCGCGGCTGGATGCATTTTCCCCTCTTTTTCGGTCGTGCGCTTAATGATCCATTTTTCAAGCTCTTGCCCCACCAGTGGCTCAAATTTGCGCACCACACCGGCCGTCTCTTCTTTATCTGCCAGTTTGATAATGCGACTATTTGATTTGAGCGCCTTGGTCTCCATGAAAAAAAGCCGGGCGCTATCAGGGATCTGTTTGAGATATTCAAGCAAGGTGTCTACATCTTTGCCATCCGGCTTACTGTTGAAATAATTTTCAACAATAACAACCCGTTTGGGGGCCAAAAACGGCATCGCGTTGCACGCATCCATCAAATCATTCACTCGCAATCCTTTCCCATTTAGACGGGTGGTATTCAGTGAAAGCATATCTGGGTCACCGATTTTCCCTTTGATTTTGTCAAGGGTTTCCCAAGCGGCGTGGCTGTTTTCTCCGTGGAAGATGTAAAACATAGAAAATTGGAATAGAAGGTTAGAAAAGATGGTTTGAACAGGCCAAAGGTTAACCGTCAATTTGTTTGGTTTCGATAAAGTAGCTGTTGGAATGCTGATTTTGCTGTTGACCCAGCAATAGTTTAAACAGATGGCTGATCATGGGCGGGCTAATTTTCTTGACCGAGATGATCTCCATACCACCCGGCCGACCCGTGGTGGTATACGATTGGAAGAACATACCGGCCGGTTTAGATGCGATAAGGGCGACAACAACGGCCAAGATCGCACTGGGTAGTACGCTTAGAAAATCTACCGTGCTAAGCTGATTTTTGCCCGTTCTGCGTCGTTCAAAAGCGAACATCGCTTGCCCTGCTAACGTGGCTAAAGCGGCCGTGGTCAACAGAACTGTGCCGCAATTGGGGTGAAGGGCCAATTGCTCTTCACCATCTTTCATACGGGTCAGCGCTTCGTTTGCCGCCTCTTCAACAGCCTCGGCCGGAACATCTCCAAATAAATTGAGATGGAACCCATTAAACGTTGCGTTCCCTTGAGCACCAAATGTTTTAAACTTGCGCGAGAGCATGTGAATGGTTGCATGCTCTAAACCGTGATTTCGCCTGATTTGAGTTATAAAATCTGTCATGAGTTATTGCCTTGCCCCTTGCCCTGAACGGTCGCAATCAGCCGCCGGCCGGAGCCAGCCCAATCACGATGCTCGCACAGATAAATGCCTTGCCACGTGCCTAATGCCAATCGCCCTTTTCTGATCGGGATGGTTAACTGATTGCCGGTCAAAATCGATTTGATATGGGCCGGCATATCATCCGGTCCCTCATACGTATGTTTGTAGTAGGGGGCGTTTTCTGGGACCAGCACGTCTAAATGCTTTTCTACATCATGCCGCACAGTTGGGTCTGCATTTTCGTTCAGTGCCAGCGAAGCGGAGGTATGTAAAATAAATAAGTGCATGAGCCCGATGTCGATGTGTGCTATCGCCGGTAAATGCTCCATAACCTCTCGGGTTACGAGGTGCACACCTCTTTTCTTTGCACTCAGCTGAAATTCAACTTGGTCCCAAATCATGCCGAATTGTACCAATCAATCAGATAAATGGCTTTAGTCTGCTTGGGTTGTCTTATCAATTTTTGAACAACTGATAATCTGACAGATGGCAGATAGGATCAAAAAAGCCCCGCTTGCAAATCGCAAACGGGGCTTTGAAAGTTAGTTTGTCAGCTTGTTAGCTGGTCACTGAGATCTCTAGGATTTCACCAGATTCTTCTGGAAGCGAGAATTCCTCACTCATGCCCAAGATCTCGTTTGACCCTTCTGATGGATGTAATATCCAGCGGAACGTTGCATTTGCTGGGAATGATCCATCAACTTCCCAAGCGATTTCACCATTTTGATCAAAGGCCACACGTTTGCCGTCAACCGGTTTCCACCGCTCTTCAATAGGCACCAAGCCGCCTTCTTCACTCTCTGCTTCATCTTCTATCAAGGCATACTCGAGCGAGCCTTCCCAACGGGCTGGGATAGATGATCGATTTGAAACAGATAGGACGATGCCTGTATCACCGAGTGATGCACGTGTAAACGGGCTAAAGACAATCGCATTTTCGGCCGTAATTTCGCCAAGATCAACTTCTTCAATATTAGGATTGTCTAGAATATCATCTACCGTTCCTTGAATATCAAAACTTGGAGCGAACCGAGTAACAAACAGCACACCAAAGATGATGCCTGCTACGACAAAGAATGCGACTAAAACCCCTTTAATTGCTGAATTAACCCCTTTAAACGTTCTGCGACGTCTGGCTTTTTTAACCAGAGGGTTTTCAGTTGGTTTGAATTTGACCGCTCGATCCGCTTTTTTATCAAACTTCTTCAAGAAACTCGACATCTCAGAAGAATATTCACGCTCAGCGGCAACATCTTCTTCGGTAACGGCCGGAGCCACATTTTGTGGCATTTGCGGTTGATTTCTTTCTGCCTCAATTTCTTTGTAAACATCAAATGTATCAAATTCTAAATTGGGCGTACCGGGGTTGGCTTGAACCGGCCGGTTGGCTTGGGGTGCTGACCCCATCCGATCATGGCCGCGCCGCTCTGGTAGAGGGCTAGGTGCAAACAATGGTGCTGCATCCAAATCTGGCAGCAAGTTTTGCTCTTCTACCGACCGCATTTCCGGTTGCTGAACCACTTCCGGTTCAGGCGGAGGATTGAACGTAGGTTGTTCTAAGTTAGGTTCTGGCATGGTAAACTCAACAGCATTTTCCTGAAATGCTGCCTCTCCCAAAATAGTAGTCGAATTATCCATAAAATTATGGGTAACCGGGGTACGTCCCACTCGGTTTGCGAGGCTATCATGTTCAGAGTTTGGGACTGTAAGGCTTGGAACAGGTGTAGGGAAGTCTGGTGTTCCTGCAGGTACTCCAAAATCGTTATCGTAATCCTTATTAGATATCTGTTTCAGAGCTTTTCGGATTTCTTGGTTCATTTCCAAGACGTTTCTCCAGCGATTATCTGGATTTTTGTCCATTGCTTTTAAAACGATTTTTTCCAGAACAGGTGGAATGTCTGGATTGATTGAAGATAACAATGGGGGATTTTCGTTAATGTGTTTTAAAACAACGCTTAAAGGGGTGTCACCTTCAAACGGCAGGCGACCCGTGAAAAGATGATAGGCCAAAACACCAAGCGAGTAGATGTCGCTGCGTTCGTCACCAGATTCTCCCAGCCCTTGCTCTGGAGACATATAAGCTGGCGTACCGATCATAGAGCCTGTGGTTGTGTGGGTTGTACCACCCACCATTCGGGCGATACCGAAGTCGGTTAATACGGCGATCCCTTTTTCATCAAACATGATGTTCGCAGGCTTAATATCCCGATGAACCATGCCGATGTTGTGCGCGTATCCTAAGGCTTCCCCGATTTCAAGCGTTACTTTTGATGCTTGCTCTAAATCAATTACGCCGCCTTCAACTGACAAGCGATCTAGCAGGTTTTTAAGTGTGCCACCCGGCAAATAGTCCATGACAATGTAGTAATAATCATCGTGAACCTCATAATCATGCACATGCACAATATTAGGATGGCGAATCTTTGCCATCACACGGGCTTCTCTTTCAAATCTGTTCAAAAAATCACGATCGTCTGATAAAAAGCGATGCATGATTTTGATAGCAACAAATCGATCTAAGTTTATTTGAGTTGCTCGGTAGACTTCCGCCATCCCCCCGCGGCCAACTAACTCTTCAATTTTATATCGGCCGAGGTACGATCCAACTAATCCTTCGTTTGATATGGACATATTTTAATTAACGGGTCAGAGCTTTTCAGACCAACACGGTCTTTCTGCCTGTCTCCAATGGTGTTACAAAGATTCCCTAATAAATAGAAATAATAATTTGAGTACCTTTTTAAAAGGTATTTTTCTCCTAATTGATCCCCTTATTCTAAAGCGAAGGGTATCGCTACAGGGTGAAAACGAAGTTACTTTTGTACCAAGCTGGTTTTTATGTAGTACTTAATTGCGATTAGGAAAAATGCCTAGTTTGAATGTAGTTCAATTATTCCTTGGCTTCATGACTATCTTTCTTACAAAATGAGCAGGCAACAGAAAATATCCGTTAACTAAAAGGGCTTGTGTAGTATTGAAGTCCTGTTGTGTTCGGATAGTTGTGTGTCGGAACGAAAACTCAAGAAATGTCTTGAAGCAGATTCTTATCTCACCAGATGAAAGCTAGATTTGAGATGGCGATTTATCGATCAGCCTTTAAGGCTCAACCCCTTCTTTTTCCCAATAGTCTAAAAATATGTCTGGGTCGATGGGCGGGTAAGTCGGCCGTTCATAAAACACCGATGTGGTTTGTGCCGTAAGCGGCTCAAACAGGGCGCTGGCTTTGGTGGGGATATTGCTGTAGCCACCCCCTAAATACCAAATCGCAGCCCCTTTTACCTCTGGATATTTGGCGTACAACGCCATCACTCTTTCCATCTGGGCCATCGCCGTGTTTGGGTCTGGCAAGCTAACGTATTCCCACCCAAATTCAGTAATCAAAACCGTCGGCCGTCTGATACCCATTCGGTCTGCGGCTAAGAACAGCAGTTGGAACCGGCCGACTTGGAACGGATAGTTATAAAAGAGATCATCGTTAATGTAGCTGTATTCGTGTAGCGAAACTGCTACTTGGTTTGGATGATCGGCCGCAAACTTCAAGAATTCAGCCATTTTCGGCGCTTTCCAATCCGCATATTCCGGCTCGCCAGACGACCAGCCAAACGCTGCATATTTGTGGCCACCTGCAACCGCCAGCTTAGCTACTTCTAGCGAATATTCCGCCATCCACTCCGACCGTCGCTGATCAACCTCGTTGGCAGATTCGATCCAGACCATTGATTTATCAAGCTCGGGTGGAAAAGCATCGAGATGTTTTTGCCAATGCTCTCGAGCCGCTTCCCCAGGTGGATCATTGTAGTTTGGCAGTTCATAATCCCCGCCAGAGCGACGGAAAACAAGAATGTGGGGGACACCGCTGGCTTTGGCCAACTGTTGCGCCTGAAAGAGAGAGCCAGCATCGTCGGCCGTCTTCAAGAAAAACGGAATCCCTTGGCTGTCTAGCGTCTCCATCCATTCTGTAATCCCGCGTGCGCTACCCCCAGGGCCATCATGAAAGCCGATTTTGACATAATCTAAGCGATCATTGTTGCGCACCGTATAGCCAAATCCGCCTCCAACTTGCTTATTAACCGGCCCGCTCTCAAATGGAGGCAAGCCGGGCACTTGAGTAACTTCAACAACGGCCGATGGCTCACGTGTGGGGGTTGGGGAAGCGGTTATCGTGGGGAGAGGTGTTTCTTCCGGCAGCAGCGATGGCATCGACTCTCCACCCCGGCTAAAGCTGCCAACCTCTTCAGTTGGGGCAGGCTCGGCGGTGGGTGGCAACGGGGTTTGGGTCGGCTGATCTTCTGCCGTCGGCATCGGGGTAAACGTGGCGGGGATGGTTTGAATTTCAATCGGAGCCTCGGTCGGGTCGATGGTGGCTGCCTGAGCCACGGTAGGCAAGGCGGCTAGCGGCTCAGGCTCGGCCGACTGGCAACCGGCTAGGGCGGCCAGCAAAACGATTGAAAAAAATGTGGTAACTGAAAAAAACTTTGACATGCTAGTAAATGAGGGTTTTGGTAATTGGGTGATTGGAAAATACCGTCCTACGCTTAATTTTCGTCGAACGTGTACCCTTGGAACGCCTCACAAGCGGGGCAATTGCCTTGAGGTCTAAACATCGTATAGCCGGTCTGGGGATCACGGCCGTCCCAATGATAAATATCTGCACTAAACACAATAAACAGCTGAACCAGCCCTGAATCACGGGCCATATTGCGTGCATCAGCCAGCCAGTTGGCGTGTTCCTCAACAGATGTTTCGCGCGCCCACCAAAAGTTTGCGGGCAGCGATTTACCTAAGTCCCAATTGGTTAAGTATCCGATCTCGGTAATACAAATCGGCCGAGTGTGACCCGCGAGCCGATCGGCCGTTTGTAGCGATGGCTGAAAATACCAGCCATAAAAACCACCGGCCGGGTGTCCGGTCCAGGCACGGGGGGATGTGGCGCCACTGTTGTAATGGATACCGATACAGTCGAGATATTCAATCGCATCGGCCGCAAACATGCCCGCCATGTACCGGTCATCGGCCCAAGCATGAATTCCATCGTTAAAGCCGGTAGGGGCCGGTGCGCCGCTGATCACCATCACATTTTCATTGGCCGCTTTAATCGCTTCATAAGATGGTTTAAGCAGCCTATCAACATATTGAACTGGGTCAATTTCACCCAGAGGCCACTCAAAGTCAATGTTCATCTCATTCCAAACTTCAATCGCATCAGGTGGTACAGGTAACGCTGCAACCCCGCCGATAAATTCAACATATCGGTCAAAATCAATCGATTCAGGATACGGCTTGCCGGTGGTCGCCAGCAACAGTTTAAAACCACGATCATGCGCTTGCTCAACTAGCTTAATCACATCTCTGGGTTGGCTGTGTTCATGAAACTTGTACTGAACTTTGACCCACGTCATGCCGATTTCTTTCATCTCTTCTGTGTGACCCATGTCGTGTGTTTGACCACCATACTCAAACACCAAGGTTGACCAGTCGTATACTCGCTTGGTATCCGTTTCAAGTGCAAATTCGTTTGCGGCCGTAACCGGCAAATTGAAAATATTGAACTCTGGGTTAAAACGTAAAGATGAGGCCAGCACCCATGATATCGTTCCAAAATTATCTTCGGCCTGCAGCATCAGCCCTAGCGAATCTCGGCCGGTGATGTTGAGCGGTGTGTTAGATGGAATACCGCTCCCATACACGCCATATGCCAGCGATGGACCGGCGAACAGGTCGGTTTGCTGAAACGTGACCGCCTGATACTCGAGCAGCAGCTCGGCAAGCGGTGGGGGAGAATTTAAAAACGGCAGCGTGGAGGGGTTGTATCCCGGCCGAAATTCAATGGCTGAAAGCGGAAGCCAACCGGTTAAAAACGAGCCGGTGTCTATTAAAAACCAATCCCCGTTCCGGGCCTGTAAGTTTAACGGGGTATTTTGGGCCAGCTGCCCGATTCGGGTGTGGTTTGGCCCTGCCCCTTCGCGCAGCTGCACGTCTTTGCTGGCAATCGCATCATGATCGTCAAATTGGCTGCGGGTTGGCAACAAAGTGGGTGTGGGCGGGGCGTCGCTTTCAGCGGCATCTTGGGTGATGGGGGTTGCCGTCACGGCCGGTTGTGTGGCGGTGGGCTCGGCAATTTTTGTGGGGATTGGGGTTGATTTAACCGCCGCTATTTCGGTGGTGCGCAACACCTCATCCCCGCTAGGCTGAGGCGCAAAGAGGGTACATGATGCCAGCAAAAGTAGAAATGTGGCAAGGAAAAAGGGGCGTGCGCGATGGCTGATTGTTCTCAGGTGCATGGTTGGAATTGTCCGGTTGTTATCGCTCTGGTTCAACAAATGGCGCAACAACGCGAATAACTGATTTGAATTGGAGAACGCGATCTACCTCGACCGGATTTGGCCCGAGTCGAGTATCTTGGAACACAAGTTTGATGTTAGCAGTCCCTTCAATTTCATAATTGCCCGGCTTGGCATCGTCGTGAATATAACAGCGGTTGTCATACCCTTCTTCTGGACAGCGTACAATCCGGCCGCCGGTGGTAAAGAAGCCCAAGAAGAAGTAATCATCGGGGGCATTCCAGGCATAGGGGCGTACGTCTCCCCGGCCGACTCTGAATAAATCAAAGCCGACACATGACCCCAAAGCACCACAGCGTGCCATGTTCGGGTCAGAAATCCGATTTAAGCGGACTGTCTCCGGATCCTCCGGTTCGAAAATTACCTCGTCGGCATAATAAATTCGCTCAATCGTATAGCTTTCCTGAATTACTTGTCCCTCAACAAAGTTGGTTGAATTACAAGACGGGTCATCCGGGTTATCGATACAGCTTTGTACCGTTAAAATCGGCATACGATTGGTATCCACGCCGATTGTGATCGAAATCGGCACGTTGATGACGGTGGCGATAGGGGTGCTTTGTTTAAAGTCAGCTTCTCGATTTTCAGGATTGATGACCAAGCCTGGGAAAAGGCTGACATGGGTAAAGGCTTCGTAGGTTGGATTTTTTAAGACCCAGTTCTTTTCGACCTTAATATTTTTACTAACAAGATTGTTGTCAAGATTTGAATCGGTCGCATCTGATGAGACCGTGCCGACAGAACTGATCGTTTTCGCTTCTGTATCGAAGGGCAAAAAGTATGACAGACTTAAGGTTATCCCTTGTCTAGAAGTTAGCTCTGGGATTTGGCAGTTAATTGTTTGGCTTGATCTGGCGGTATCGATGTCGGTACACGCAACGGGATCATTGGTGAGCGACACAAGACCTTGATAGATAAACGGTCCAGGAATTGTGATGTTGAACGAAACATTCTCGGCCGGTGACTGCCCCTCATTAGAGACATAGACAAACCAGCGGCTCAGCTCGTTGGGGCCGATCGGGGTCGATTCCGGCTCTAGATCAATCTTTAAATCAGTGACACAGTCGATCTGGAATGGCAGGTCTTCAACCTCACCTGTACTGTCAACCCCATCCGGCCGATCACTTTCTCCTAAACGGAAACGAGCGTAGGTGCTGCCGCAAATCGCATTGGAGGGGACCGAGTAGGTAAACGCCTGCGCCTGTGGATTTGAGCGAGGGTAGAGCTGATAGTTTGTCACAATTTTTTCGCTGTCTTCAAAAAAGCCATCCCCATTAAAATCAATCCATCCGTTTAAATTTTGGGCGAAATCTTGCCGGTTGCGCATGACCACCACCACTTCACCTTCTTCGGCCGTGGATGCGATCTGATTTCCATTTTTGAAGAAAATCCCTTCTTCGTCATCTAATTCAGTTTGGTCATCTTGCTGTTCGCTGATTACCTCTGAAACTGTTTGGGTCGATGTGGTATCGCTGTCACTAATCAGGCCGATGGTTAGGTCTGGGCTCAAACTATGAAACGAGATTCCATAGCTGGCCGGAGCATCTCCGGTATCAAACCCCTGCGGAAGCTCACGAAGTAGCACCTCAAATTCTTGGGTCCCATCAACGGGTAATTCAAGCTGATAGGGTTGTTGGGCCGATGGGGGGCTGCCCACAAATGGGGTCGCATAACTCAGGCGTAAACTAACTTCATCCGGTTCGATCTGGTCCAAAATCTGCAACAAAAAGCGGCCGGGGCGGCCAAATCCGTCGGTCTGGGTAAACGTCGTGGCGATCAAGGTGTTTGATTTGTCGATCAGTTCAACCGTTACCCCGTTTTGTCCATCAGACAACGCATCATCCCACTGTTCATTTTGATTTTGGTCAACCGCAACAACGCCAGACAACGTTGTTTTTACTTCATTGTTTAGTCCAAAATAAATCGTTTGCTCGTTGCTGCCAGCCAGCAATGGGATCAGGTCAGTTCGCCACGTATCGGGTGAGAATTGTGTGATCGGGTCGGTTGCGGTTTCGGGGTCACCGTTAAACGTTGTGGGCAAATATCCGTTGTTGGTGGGCAATGATGCCAGATAGTAGCTGCCAGCTAAGCTGTAGCTAAACCGATATTCTCCCAGTTCGTTTGAACGGCTCCAAGCCAGAATTCGATCATCTGCCGTGGCCGGTTGGCCATCACCGCCGGGGCTAACCAATGCAATGGGGATGTCAGGGATTCCGGCTTCGCCCGCTTCAAATAAACCATTTTGATTGATGTCTTCAAAAACGACGCCACCGGTCAGGCTTTCCGGTTCGGCCGCCCACACCATCGGGTCCGGCTGATACCGGAACTCAACCGATTCACCGCTTTCGCTGGCGCCACTCACGATGATGGATGCCCAATTTAGATCATTTGTGATGTCGCTGCTGCCAGGCGGCAATAAAAACAGTCGGGCGGTGGCTCTTTCTCCGGCAAGGATAGGGGACACTGTTCCGGAGAGTTTTATCGCGGTAATGTCATCATCAGCTTGTGGGAATGTTGCCTGCCATTTTGCAGCTGCGCAGTCGGCCGCTCCTCCACACAAATTGTCAGATGTGGAGTAGGCCACGGCGATTCCATTGGGAACAATGGGAGGGGTAACAAGCCATCCTTTAGGCATTGTGATGGCGGTATTAATTTCGGTCAGTGGCTGATTGCCACCGTTGATCATGTCAAATTCGGCCGCAAACGGGATAGCGGGTGCGATTGTATTTGGCATGCGCAGATTCGCCGCCAGCCCCGCAATCGGCCGTATGCCAACCGAGATGTTGGCCTGGCACAGAAGCTCGTTTTTATTTTCATCCCGATCAATGTCGCGAAAATCACGGCCGGTCGGCCGCTCGTTCCAACAGCTGTTCAAACCATCTGACAGCAAATAGACCGGGATTTTTTGCACACCGGCCGGTATGCCGCCTAAAACTTTTGTCTCAATAATCGGCAGAGACAGATCAGTAAGAGGGCGGTCTGCGGGCCAGCGCCAGTGCAACCGTCTGTCTCCAGTTTCAATCGAAATTCGCTCTTCGAAGATCGGTTGAGCTGCAACTTCGGCCGGAACCCCATCTACAATTGGGAAATAATCCAAACTGTTTGTCACCTGAGAAAATTCTAGCCAATTGGGGAGGTCAATAATCAAATCTAACGGCCGGTTATCAAGAGAAGACGAAACTAGTTTTGGGGTTAGCTCTAGCCTGTCGCCTGGTGCTGGAGATTGATCCTGAATGTTTGTGGTGATCCAAAAATCAAAATTTTGAACCTGAGCAACCTGCTGTTTTGTGCGGGATGCTGCACATGATTCCAGCGGCTCTGCATTTGACCCACCTGCGGGCTCGTATTCGGCCGTGGTGCACAGCTCAACCCAATCTGCCCGCAAGCGCGGCGCAATATCTAGCCCGATGGCCGGTTGGCTGGTTCGGTCGGCGCCCCAACGAAAGTGGGGTGGAACCGATCTGTATTCGAATTTGATCGCTTTGATTGTGGAGGTATCAAACAGGCTGATCGTTGCTTCGGGATCTTCTTCGCTGGGCACCAGCAGTGGGTTCGGAACGGCCGTTTGGTTGGTTAGCGCAAGATCGTCGATGAGGGCCCATGTTTGCCATGTGTCGCTAATTTGGTAGCTAACTTCTAAACTGGGGCGCACGTCAGAACTGCTCATCTGTGTGTACCAGCCTGGCTTGATTTCGGCCGCATACACCCCATCTGGCAGCTGGGTGATTAATGTTAGCGTGTCTAACTGTTCGCTGCTTCGGTTGGCGGGTGCCAAAAACAGGTTTAGGGGATGGTCTTCTCCAAACTCAAAATCACTGCGTAAAAACAGGTCTGATTCACGCGGCACTTTGCTTGTGGTGGGGGCAGCTGTTGGCTCGTTCTCGGCCGCAAATAGCTGAACCTCACCGATCCAATTGACCCCGTTTTCTTCTGGAATGCCGACCTGAACCGTTGGCTGAGCTAAGGGTAAACTGGCGATAACCAACGTTGCTTCTAAATTCAGCTGGGTTTCACTTTCGGCCGGATCAAATGAGAAGACGACGCTTTGATTTTCAAAGTCTAAATCGGTGTTTATCAATTGGCTGCCCGCACGCACACCCACAAAATCAATATCAGGGCCAAGCTGTAAAACCAGTTGAGTCGGACACGGGTTTTCTGTACAAGCTAGATTTAGGTTTAGATTAAAGGGTTTATTGATGCGATAACCGTTGGCGTCAGCAAGGGCTGCGGTTAGTGGGTAGGGTTCTTCAGATTGAGCTGTAGCGTGGAGGGGGCTGAGTACGCCCCACAGGATAACCGTCAGCAGAATTAATACTGCATTCAGTGACCGGTTGGTTTGTTTCATGATGTTAGCTCGAAATTTATGCCAATTTACACATCGCATTGTGACAATGATACCGAAGTTTACCTCGAGTAGTATGAGATTTAACCGAGTTTGGCGATAGAAAGGGGGGAAATTTGGGTGAAAGGAAAGAAACGAAAGTACGGGGTGGAGTCGTTTGCGGCCGGTTCCCCTAGAAAAAACAAAAACCTGATTTGATAGTCAACTATCAAATCAGGTTTTTAAATGTCTTAAAAAGACTTCTAGTTAAATTCGATTATTCGCTTTCAACCAAACGCATCGATTCGGCAATTCGCTCCATCGAGTCAAGCTGATCAAGCTGTTCCAGAAGCGTGTATCCGTTCATAACGATCACATCTGTGCCATTTGTCACGACTGCGAACAGAGATGCAAAGCCGTTTGAACCCGATGTGTCGAAATCATCCGGTGTTTTTAGCCTGGTAATCGAGCCTAGATAACCGTCGGGCAATTCTAAATCTTGCTCAAGAATAACTTCTAAGCCTGTTTCAGTTAGTAAGATGGCGTCTTCACCAATCCCAGACTGAATGATGTTGCCGAGCAACAGCTGTTTGATCGACGCTGGTGTAACTTCTTGTCCGGTTGCGATTCCGTAATCGGCCGCAGGGCCAGAAAATACGGTGGCAAAGATGTTTTCACCCGGAATTGGAATCTCTTCTGAATTGATGACACTTGTTGACAGGTCGATAATGCCGTCTTGCTGTTCAGAGATAAACCATTCTGCTGGGAAATCTAGCGTGACACCGTTGTCACCTACAAAGGATTGGAACGAGCCTGCGGCCGTTTGTTCTCGGCCTGTGGCGTCGCCGTCTTCATCGGTTTCTTCGGTGTTTTCTAGGAGTGGATCTTCAGCTGGATCTTCTTCACTTCCTTCATCTTCGGGATTGGATGAACCGTCTGTTGTTTCTGTCGTTTCATCTTCAGTTTCATTGTCGGCCGTATTTTCAGCCTGTTCAGAATCTGTTTGTGTGGTTCGTCCGTCTTCTTCAGTATCGTCACTTTGAGCAATAGATGAAAGAATAATCTCTTCTTGCTCTCCGTCTAGAGTTAGATCAAAGCTCCAAATCTCAGGATCTGGACTGTCACTAGATAACCACGGAATAAAAACCGGTTCAGTAAACAGAGAGTTTCGGATTTCAAAGCTGACGACACCCTCACGCACATTGGGGTCAACCACTGCGCTAAGCACAAAAGATTCACCATAATTGGCAATCGTGCTATCGGTAAACTCATCAGAGATGGTGCGTGCAATAATGACATTTCCGGCTTCGTCACCAATCAACATCGCTCCACCCAAATCTTCCAAAATCACAGTGGCAAGCCCTTCACCACCAGTGGCCTCAATGGTCCAGTCTACCTGTTTAGGCAAGCCTGCTTGAATCGTCTTTGGCCCAGTGATTGTGAACGTCATCGGTTCTGGTAACGGGGTTGGGCTGGGCAACGGTGTTTCTGTTGGAATAGGGGTGTTGGTGGGGGTCGGCGTTAGTGTGGGGAACGGGGTAGCTGTAGCCGTTGGCGGTGCAGCCACAATGTCATCTACTTCACCACCACCTGATGGCCCACGATTTAGAACGGTTCTAAACCCAAAGAAAATGAGGGCGATAATAAGGAGCAAAACAAGTGTGCTTGCTCCTAAGATAATGTACCGTTGTCTGTTGTTGGCATTCATAGTTTTCTGGCTGATATCAAAAGCGATGAATTACAAGCTGATCGTTATTCAAAAAATTGTGTGATGATCAATCAGCATCATCCGCTTTTGCTTAATTATTTTAAAACTGGGCGAGAAGGTTTAGGAGAATAAGAATCGACGCAAGATCGTATTTAGTTCGCTTGCGTTTGCATCCCATTTTTCAAGAAGTGTTTCACGAGAGTATATGTCCTCTCCTTCTGCCAAATCTTCTGGCGTCATGGGGATATAAACAAGGACCGTAAACGCGGGTAAAGTTTCGTTACTGACCGCAAAAAATGCTCGATATGCATTGTCTTCAGTTGTTACAAATACCCCATCCCAGTCATAACCACCCATGCGAATGGTGACATTGGAATTTCTTTCTTCTACACCATCTGGAAGATATGCGACCCAGTCACCTGTGCTGACAACATTGCCCCAGCGACGTACAAGGGCAAATGGTGCTTCTGGAACGCTATCTGGCTCTTGTGAGATCAGCATACCGTCAAGTCCGGCGCTCACAATCCAGCCCGGAGGGGGTTGAATTTCGACCCAGTCGTTGACTGTGCCCTGACGGAAATTGATCGATACAAATTCTGGTTCGGTAAATTCGTCAGGAATTTCTTCCTCAACGACTTCTGCTGCCTCATCAACGATGACCTCACCCGTTTCTTCATCAATTTCCTCTGGTAGAGGAGTTGGTTCCGTTGTTGGGGTGGGGGTAGGTACAGGAGTTAATGTCGGTTTCGGTGTAGGGGTAGGGAGTGTGATCTCCTCAAGCTGAGTTTCTGGTTCAGTTGGTTCATCGCTTCCACAGGCCACAACAAGCAATGCCATTGCCAGGCTTAAGCAGATAAACAAGTATGAGAATATCGATCTTTGTTTTGATCGGGTCATGCTAAAAATCCTATCAATTATGAAAGTATGCTTGGATTAAAATTTGACAAGCTGGGCGCGGACTACAATGATGCCGGTGATTCCCGGTTTGCACGTGAATAATGTCAGTTGATGATCGTTTAGGTTACTTCTAGTTTCCCAATAATATTCAGTATTGTTATAACCGATCTGTACTACTTCACTGACTTCGTAGGTAAACCATTCGCCTGTTTGTGATTGACACCTAATGCGATCTCCTGCAACCATGGCGCCTAAGTCATGAAAGGGACCGGGTAAAGATTGCCACGAAACGTGCCCACCAATTGCGGCCGTTCCTGGTTGTCCACAATCTACTGATTGGGGAACCCAAGCCGGTTGCCACCAAGGTCTAATTTGCCATTCACCGGCGGCACCAACAATCTCGGTTTCAGCAAATGTTGCAGTGCCCAAGGGATGATCGTGAAAGTTCCCATTTTCGCCCACAATAAATTGAACTCGTTGGGGACCACGTCTTTCACCACCATCGTGCTCAAGACTTGGGGGTGCACTGCTTGCACTGATGTTTTTTCTTAGCCGTGCCTCGTAATAGCTGTTTGGCAGTTCGGGCAGCATGCTAGCGTTGGTAAAGGTTTGTCCACCGGGCAAAACACGACTGGCCGGTGATGATTCGCTGACCTCAATGAGTGTTTCAGAGTCGGCCGTTGAGAATCCTGAGGCTGATCTCACAAGCCCTTCAGGCGAGCTGTCTGATCCACCGACTGAGTTTGGGTCAGCTTCTGATGTAATTCGAGAAAGATCAATTTGGGCGATTCGATCTTCTGCTGTTGGCCGGTTGATAAATACGTAAGCCAGCAATCCAACAGTGGCTGCTGCCATAAAAATAAACAGCGTAATTCCGGATAACAGGGCGATAACTGGGAAATTTGATTTTAATTGTTGGAGCGGCGGTGTTGTATTTGCCTGTCCAGCTTCTGACTCCCAATACTCATGTTCAACCATCTTGCCTTGAGGTTGATGGGGGAGTTCATCTTTATAGTCTTCCATTGGTTTTGTGAGCCAGCTATTTAAATTCGGTATGGTTCTGATTTGAAGATTCAGACCGTGAAACCGATTTGAGCGCTTGTTGAGATTCGTTATTTTGACGCTTCAAGAGCTGCATCCAAATTAGATATCCCAGAACAATGGTCGTAATAAATATTAAAAGGAGCGAGCTGTAAATGGCACTCCACGGGATCAGAGTTGAGTTTTCAGCTTCAACTATCGCTCCGTTGGCAGACGCTTGATCTGTATCAAATAGGATGATTCCTTGTCGGCCGGGAGAAACACCTTGACCTGTAATAAGCCCGATTAAAAGCGGATCAGCTGTCGGTGCAGCACCGGGAATCGTATCTGCGGCTACGCCATAGTCTGGTGCAGGGGTAGGCAGATCAAATGAAACGAGGGTAAGCTGGGCTGTGTCGAAATAAACTTCGTTGTTAGGTAAAACGACGTTTGGATATGAAGACAAAAATACAGTTACATGGTCAGAAGTCGATGTACTTTCGATTGAAAGCTCACCCCATGTGTCAATATATTGCGCGGCCGGTGACCAAACAATATCTGTGCTGTTCGGGTCTGTACCACCAGTGGGGTCAATGCCTACTCGCTGTCTCATCCAAGCTGGGTTTTGCGAAACTGAAGGATCGTCTCCGGTTGAAGACCAGCCATAGGTCCATGCGCTTAGCCGCACTGTTGAGTCGGCCGGTACCGGTACCCGCTGGTAAACGCCTGAAAAAGATGATGAGAAATTAGAGCGCCAAACTTGAGATCTTGATCCAGTTAGGCTTCTGTTTTCTGTTGAGGTTGAAGAATCGGACGCGATATAAACCGGAGGCACACCATTTGGATTCTGCGGAATATCGAGCCCTGTAGTGACCGCAAAAGGTTCCCACCCTACGGCAACCCAAGCGTCTTCAAACGTCTCGCTTTCTGTATAGCCCTCTTCAAAATCTCCATTTAACAACAGGTTCTGCGTCTGCGCCGCTACGGGGGCAGAGGTAATTACGTTCCCTAGAATAAGAACGAGCAGAACCGCGATTGTGCATGGCAGAATCCGGCCTGAATTTAAAAATTTAGCTCTAGTCTTTGCTTTCATGCTATTAAATTATGGCTCTTTAATTTTGAAAACCCTTCAAAATTTGAACGCACACATAAGTCTTAGGTCACACACCCATAATTAATAATAATTAATTTTTAGCTTTTCCGGTGTGAATATTTAGGTTAACTACGAGCAAGATTTCCGTTTACCCGAACCGATTTAGGCGGGAATTCTTGGCCAGATACATGTAAGCGGAATTTGGTTGTGTTGGAGAACTGAGTTGTACATCCCGCGTTGTAAACAAGTTTTTCGCCCCCCGAGGCTTTGTCACGTTTGCGGTGCCAAATCGGATTAATAACCGGCTTTGTTCCTGAGACATCAATCATTTCAACAATGCCTGTAACTTGCCCCATTAAAACTCCGGTCGAGGTTTCAGTTTGCTCTAAATGGATTGAGATAACTGCCTGCGTAGCCAAGGTTCTTAGGAAAGATGGCAGCATCGCTGAGTCACGCACATGCTCAAGTGCAAGCATCGCTAAGCCTGAGATACCATCCGTGGCGCTCGTTGCATGCAGCGTGGTCATGACCGGTACACCTTGTGCAAAGGCTTTTAAAACATAATAGGCTTCGGGTCCTGTTGACTCACCTAATACCAGCCATTCGAGACCCATCTGAGTCGCGTTGGCTGCTAAATGCTCTAGCCCAACCAATCCCTCCGCATCTTCTTCCCAGCGGTATGCTGAATTAAGAAGGGGGAGCTCGTGTGATTTTTCTACGACGAGAAGGTTGAGCGGAACTGTCATTTTTTGCAGTTCGCTAACCAATGCTCCCAAAACGGTGGTTTTACCAGAGCCGGTTTGCCCCGACACAATGATCGGTGCTTTTGCTTTGATTAAAGAAACCAAGCAGTCGGCCGCGCCTTGAGGCATCGTTCCATTTTTCACAAGTTGTGAAAGATCAAACGGGCGGGATGGCAGGCGTCTAATATAAATTGAGCTGCCTAAAGCTGAAAAGCCTTGCCCCACATATTGAAAGCGGATACCTCCGCCAGCTTCCGGGAAGAAGAGCGTATGGCGGAAGTTTGCCAACGGGTTAACCATTGGGACTTCACGGCCGTCCATTTCCATCAGGTTTGCGTAACGCCAGTGATAGGCTAGGAAATCTATCCATTTGGTGCTCAGGTAGGTGGGAGTCGTAGTCTTCTTACCCGAGCTGTCACGAATCCAAATCGGACTGTCGTGCTGGATGATAATGTCACGAACGGCCGGATGATGCATCAGTTGATGGATCGGGCCACCCCAACCGTATTTCAGCACTTCGATAGGTGATTTGCCTAAAATCGAGGCTGCTTTGTTTAGAGCCGTTTGCGGATCTTCTTCTGGACGAACAAAATAGTTTGGTCCTAAGGCTTCAAAAAAGCTCATGCTAAAATCCCCCAGTAAGAGTTTGTACGGCTTGTAAAAGTACTGAGCCGATTAATACGCACATTAAACCAGGAAGCATGATAACTACGGTCGCGGCCGGAGCTGCGAACGCCTTGCGTTTAATCATCACTCGAAGATATTGCTCTTCACGTTTGCGAATCCGGTCCCGCATTTCTTTTAAGATCGCTTCTGGTTCACCAAATTCGCTAATCGAGCTAATCACTTGGATCACTTGGATCCAGTTTGGGATTTGTTGAACTGGTAGTTCTAAACTAAGAACCGCGTCTGCAATAGGGATACCATCAGGGATCTGCCGAAGCAAAATTGATGTTTCTTTGTCTGGATACACATCCATAAACTGTTCAAAAGACATTTGAACTGATAGACCGGTCACACCAACAGCACGGTGCATAAATGCTGAAAATACAGGAGCCTCACGCTCGAGTTTTTCCATCGTTGTTTTTCTGAATCCAGAGCTGAAACGATTATTTGGGATATACCAAAAACCAAATGCCAATGCGCCTGTTATTAGGATGCCGTACACATTCCCAACGATCGGGATGGTTAATACCCCTAAAAGTAAACCAAGCCCCAAACCACCGAATGAAATCAGTTTTAATTGGAACGCAGAGATTTTTGCTCTACCAGCCCATGCATCGCCTAAGCTGGCTAGCTCGTCTTGGCGATTAGAGGAAACAACATTCGAAAATTGTTCACGACTAACACGGCGGACTTTGTGTGGATTGGCTGTTACAAAGAACAAGCATAATGATGTGAGTACAAGGCACCCTATAGCGATTCCTGTAGCTAGATTGCCGGTTAATTCCATGATTTAAAACTCCAAAATAGGTAGCTCTTCGAGCTTGCTCCCAATTGTTTGAGCTAAATAAAGGCAGAAAAGTGAGAATCCAATAATGCCATTTCCGGGTAGCGTATTGATTAAAACGTCTCCTAGACCTTCACCAAAGAAGATTAAGAACGCAATCATGCCACCAATCAAGAGAAACATAACAACGCGCGACATTGTCGCTGTTGCCATTTCAGTCTCGAGCGTATTTGCCAGCTCATCTGAAATTGTTTGTGATTCACTCAAGTCATTTGCTTGGTAAATCTCTGCCTCTTGCCCCATTTCAGCCTCAACCATTAATTTGTATGAGGTGAAAATATATTTTAGTGAGTTCAAGCTTTCATATTTTCTTTGAAGCCTGTCGAGCTCAATTTCAAGTGGAGTACCTAGACGAACACGTCTGACAACTTCACCCAAATCATCACCCACAATCTGAAGGTCACGTTTGCCTTCAATAAACTCTTTATGTAAGTTTTCAATTGCTTCAAAAAGAGGGGCTTGAGCACTCATACGACCTGCAATGTATTCTGCAAAGGCGAGTGCTTCCATGCGACCCTGCCGCTGTCTGCGTGATTCTTGAATGGTCCGTACAGTAGGGAAAACCATCATTACCAAAGCGACACTCACAATCACAGAGAAGGGGACCGGCATACTGCCAAATAAGATCATGGCAGATGCAAGACCAATGACAACTAAAAAGAGGGTTAATATTCTGAAAATCGCTTCTTTTCGGTCTGTACCTGAAACAGCTTCTTCTTCGGAAATTTTATTTTCTTCGGTAACCCATTTTTTCTGAGGCCAAAAGAATACGAGTAAGCAAAGTACTACACCAAAAATGGCGATGTACATGGCGTAAGTGTAGTAATCGTTAAATGAAAGATTTGACATCCTAGCTTTCTCTCACCCCTAATCGACGTGATGCTTCTTCACGGCCGATAAAGGATTCTAATTGTTTCTTATAGAACTCTGCGTTCGCATCTGGCGCCCGTTTAACTAACTCAACAAGCAGATTGGCGTGGGTAAATTTGATACCGGCTTTAGCTTCTGCAGATAATTTTGAGGTGTCAATATCGTGCAGCGAGTCAAGTCCACGACGCAGTTCTGACCAAGACAAGTTACTGCGCATAAGGTCGCGAACTTGCATAATGATTTGTTTGGCTGACTCGGTTTCTTGGAAGCCTTGCTCGACGGCCGTATTGGCTTGTGCAAGGTTTGGATGCAAACGCCAGATGATTGCGTAAATCGTGGGTTGCTTGGTCATCTGTTTTAATAATTTGCGTGCATCAGCCCACAGACGTTTGGAGATCATGCCGTTAAGCTCAGAGATCGTTGCTTTTGCTTGGTCTCGAATACCTTCATATTGTCCGGTCGATTCAAGACAGTAGATTAATCTCTGGCGGATCGCCTCGTTAGAAGGATCTTTCTTGAGCAGCATTGAAAGAAGATGGATTGCTTCAACCCAATTTTGCTCATCAACTTTGCTCATTGCGTCTGCTAACAGTTTTTGCGGGCTTTTGTCTGCATAGGTATTGGCTTTACCCGTTTGCATCATGTCAAGACCCACAAATGTTTTGATTTTGTCTAGATCCGCATCAATAATGCGCCATTCAATGCCCTGATCTGTAACTTCGGCTTCTACAATGGGGCGTAAGTTCCAAGTGTTTTTCTCTTCATCCCAACCCATGTTGTGATAAATACCATCAACATAGCGGCGATCACCGCGACGGTTAATTTGAACCACGAGAGGAAAAGCTTGTCTCAGGTCATTCCGCAATGCGTTTGCACTATTTGTGCCTGAATAGGGAGATGGTGGACGCTGGGCGATAGACACCAAGCGTGACAATCCTGAAACTGCGGAGTCACCATGAGCAGTTGTCGAAACACAGCGCATAGAAGGAGCATCTGAAATTAAGATACCGGCTTCTTCTGAACCACGTGTTTCCGCAACAACTAGAACGTCACCTTCACGAAGCGCTGCTCGTGTTAGACCACCAAGGGTCAGGTTGACCTGTTTGTTTGCGGTATAGCTTGTTTCTGGCAGGTCGAATACGGCGCACATAGGGTGACTTGGCTGACAGTCACCCGCGTCGTCTACGACCACAACTGGAACATTTGGCATCCAGTCAATATATTTTTCGAGCATTACCGTTTTACCAGAACCTACACCGCCTAGAAAAACGCATCCGATCAAGCGACGAGACGCTTCTTGGAGGATTTTCATAACCGGCCGGTTAAAGTTCCCAGCCTCTAACAGAAACTCTGTAGAAAATGGTTCTTGGCGACCGCGACGGATATAGAGTGAAATTCCATGTTCGCGGCGGGTCATGTTTACATGAATACGCAAAACCGGATTTTCAAAACGAATATCAAGGATCGGATTGGTATGCTTAGAGAGCTCTTTGCCAACTCGTCGTGCAATATTGTCGGTGATCATCCGTAATTCATCAGAATCGCGGAATAGCAAATCATCATCGTTTACCTGTGTCCAGATACCATTTATTTGAAGAATAATGGTCTTGGGACCCACGACATTGATTTGCTCAACGCTTGTATTGCTTAAAAACTCTTCCAGGATCCCTAATCCCACCGTATTGTTGTACAGTGCTTTCAGAATGCTGTCAGACGCATTACGGTTTACATTTTTGATTTCGCCCTTATTTGCCGCTTGACGCAGCATAGCGATCACTTTCTCACGGCCGCCGCGAGAAAGTTTTGACGGGTTCAAATCTTCTGGATCAAGATTGTCAGATAGATACCGACGGGCATCATCAATTTGACCAGGTTCGAGGTGAACAACCGAACCGGGGGCTTTCGTAGACCGAATATTTCGACGAGCGGACGTTGAAAGTCCGGTTTTAGTAACGGACCCTTGAGCCATTTGCCTCCTCCATGAATCTAATGGTGGCTTTGCCCATATTTGCATAGGCATCTTGAGCATCTTTGATTGTGGATTGGCCTAAAATGACCCCACGAATGAATCGTTGAATAGCTGTCTCAGCTTCGTCGGCCGTAATCGGCACCCCTGTCTCGCCTACAAACTGATTTGTTTGTACGTAAGGGACAATCCCCATTGGATCGCGCCAGAGCACCTTGTCACCACGAACTGTTTCCGGATCATGCGTTGGGCGCATGCTGTTAATTACTGGGAAAATAAATTCAATTGGATGCTGGAAGTGAGTTAAAGTCGCAAGCGTATCATCTACACTGCGCAGCAAGATTTGTTCTGGAACAATCGGCACGAAAATCATAGCGGTTTTCATGTTTGGATCCATATCACGCAAAATTGTGTAGGTGAAACTAGAGGTGTTGATGAAGTCAGGCGGCGCATCAATTACGATGAAATCCAACCCCATTTCTTTTGCCATGATTGATAGGGCATCACGAGCTGTATCAATCTCTAACGGAAAGTCAGTGATTAATGTCGGTGGGCCGACTAGCGTTCTGACTCCATGAGTCGATAGCAAGTAGCGATCTACAATTTCGAGTGTTACAACACCTTTATTGTCAGTGACCTCAGAAACAAGCTCCGCAGTAGTTGGAGATGATTCATCAAGCCCCATCAATGCCCGAATCGAACGTGTTGTTCGGTCATCGTCGATGAGAGCAACCCGATAACTTTCACCAGATGGCTTTTGTAGCTGGCTTAGCGCAATCGCCATGTTGGTTGCAATGGTTGATTTACCAACACCACCTTTGGTCGAAGCCATGATGATGACCTGTGCGGGATCAACACGTCCTACAAAATTTAAAACTTCTGCAATTTGCGTTGCGCTTGATTCGGGTGGAATAGGGATCCAAGTTTCATACGAGGGTTCAACTGTTAGAACACCTACAGTTACTGGAATACCGCGTGCTTCAATTGCTTTTAGAATATAGTGGCGATCTTCAGGAGATACACCGTCACCGATTAACACGGTGTTAAATTCAGCGCGACGCAAGGTCATTTCGCCATATTCGTGTAAGGCTCGTACCGTTTCATATTGGTGAGCCAAGCTGACTAACCAGTTGGTTGTCAGTGAGTTAATTAGTCCTGGAGATAATTTTCCAACGACAAAGATTTTTTTATGAAGAGATTGGTTCACTTATACACCTTTCCTAAACAAACAATACGTTCTGGATATTTGTACACATTTTGCTGCGAAATATCTTTGAGGTATTGGTCCTACGTGATTACTTATGACTTTAACTTTACCCAGTTTTTCTCTGGTAGAGCGTGAAGGTTTCAAACAAATGAATGAAAATTGTGGTAACAAAGTCACGATGCATTTTTGTTATTTGCAGTGCTCTTTGCTGATTAATTTAATTAAGGATTCATCTAACTTTGTTGATTAGACAAATCCATAATCAAAAATAAGAGGTTATTGTTTAGCCTTCTGGTTCAGCTTCCGGTGCCTCTTCCTCAACTGGATCAGGAATTGGGGTAGGGGTAGGAGCACCATAGATGGCGTCTAAACCTTCACCTTCTTCGATATAAAGTGGTAGTTGGAACAGAGGTGGGAAGTCACCATTTGCGTCTTGGCTAATTGCGGCCGTAAATGTAACGCCGGGGATCATTTTCCAGCCTTCATAAGCGGCGATCTGTTCAATCGAAAATGCCACTACAAATTTGTCATTAATGACACCTAAAGTACGGACTTTTTGGAATAGAAGGACCGCTCGGTCATCCGGAGATACTAGCCCGTCTTCATTAACGACTGCCATTAGGTCAATGTAGTCTGATTCGTTGAAAATACCGGTTAAACTTTTTGGAATCTCAACAACGTAAGCTCGCTTGCCAACGGGTAATAGGGCTTCAGGAAACCTGCGTTGTCCAGAAGGAAGCTCTGCTACAAGTTGGTTGGCTTGAACTAGAGAGTCTGAACGCACTCCAATGGGTCCGATGTATTTCCCCACGATTTCACGAGGGTCAGTGATCACTTCAAAATCGCGATTGGCTGGGACTGTAACCGGCCGCAGATATTCTTCTGCGCTGCCGATAAATTCAAAAGCTGGAATGTCACGAGCGAAAACATAGGCTACTTCAGTTTGATTTGCTTGGAGATACATCCAACCAAAAACTGCTAGGAAGATAACTCCCAAAATTGCTACAAGTGAGCGTGTGCTACTAGAAAGACGCATTATAAATTGCCTCCTGATGCATCGCTAAGGCGATGAACGGTAATTTGAATGATTGCTTTGGGTAGATTTAGTAAATACGTGCCCCTCGTGCTTACTAAAATCTAAACCAGTTTCTTGATTAATAAAATTTGTAGTTAGGCTACGGATTAACCGGAATAATAATTTCAGGTGGGGCGGGTGGAGCAGGTGGTACAGGTAGAATAACCGGAATCGCTTCTGGTTGTTGCGAGTTTGCACCAAGTGTTGCTACGCCACGTGTGTTAATATCAAATTCAATTCCGAATAGTTTGTGAGGGAGTGTTAAATACACTGCTACCAGAGGGAATACACACAAATCATCACCCGCAGTTGAATTGTTAAATTCCTCGCAAAGCGGGTCATTTACGTTAGTTGTAACACCCGGGTTAATAACTTGAATATCTGTAACCCTAATTGTTGATAGAGGGGTGCCTGAGCCTGTGGTTCGGATAATGTTGTTGTTAATTTCAGGCGCCAAGCTAGCAAGAAGCTCTACAGTTGCTTCCGCTTTTTCTATCGCTGCACCTGAATCGATTTGAACGTTTCCATTAACGAGGTCGTTTGCAATCGGCTCGGCCGCAGATTGGGCGGCAAGCTCGGCCGTTTCGTCTAAATAATTGGCCAAGCTGTAAGCACGTTGAACGTTCATGAATAAGATGAAAGTCATGGCTAAGACAAATAAAATGCCTGCACTGATGACCAGAGCTTGCCCACTTTCTGAATTTTGAGTTTGATCTTTGTTTGCTGGTAATGATTTCATGGTTGATCTTCCTTTAATTTTTAAAACTAACTTCCACGCCAACAGCGAACTAAAGCGGTCTCGGTAATTACACCTGCCTCGCCATTAGTTCCGCCGAATAAAGCGTCGAAAGGAAGAACTGCGAACGTCCAATCCATTTGGAGCTCAACTTCAATGTACTGCCCATAGGTACAGATTGCTGGGCCGGTTGTGTCAACAATCGTGGCTTTATTAACCGGCTCAAGTTCCGCGGCCGTGATAGCTACCCGCACATGATCGTCTGAATCATCTGCTGGGACGCCTTCCATCCAACTGCGGCTATATCCCATAATGACCATTTCTTCATAGACATAATTTTGAATTAAGTCTTGAAAATCATCTTCGTTGGTGGTTTCTACCCACAATTCAGAAGCTTGTCGGGTTGCCATGCGGGTTGCCGTAGCCAAATCAGTTCTTTTACGAAAAAGAACCATGAGTTCAAACGTGCCTACAAATAAACCCATCATAACGGTCAAAATGAGAGCGAACTCAACCATGGCTTGACCGGCCGGTTTTTGCTTATTTAGGTTAATAAATCTTTTAAATAGCACGCCAACACCTCGCTGTTGCAGTTAGGTCAAAGGTTCCTGCATCCGTGAACCCATCAAAGAAAAGGACAAGGGGTATACTAGTATTCCAATCAACTTGCATGTTGACGGTTATAAAGTTCCCGTACTGGCATTCTGTAGTTCCTGTAACAGGCGAAAAAGTTGAACCAGAAAGTTCAGTAACTTTAAAGTCTAGTGAGTCAAGGGCTGGAGTAATATAGCTATTGTCGTAATTAAGATTCTCTAGTTGACGACGTACATATGCTTTGATTTCTTTTTCGCCGTCATCTCCACCGTCCGCGACCCCACCAAATTCACCCGCTTGGCGAGCAATCTGTAAAATTACTTTCTCGAGGTCTGATTTTTGCTGGAGAAGATTAAAAATCTCAAAAGAGCCCAGCATGACGATGACGATTAGACCGATAACCAACCCAAATTCAACAAGGCTTTGACCTTCGTTAAACCGGTGTGTGGATGTGTGTGTTGTTGTATTGGTCATTTGGTTTAAATTCTTTTTTCTTTCTTTCATTTGATTCCTGCAGATCAAGCTGTGTTTTGGCACAGTTCGATCGATTCGCATTCTAGCATCAATTAATGTGCGTTCCCTTGGGTAAATCGGGTACTTTTGTATGATAGTCTTGCTTAATGTAGAAAGATCAGATGGCTTAATTGTCCTACTCGATTAAAAGCCCTGTATTCCGCACTTATTTTTTGATCGTAAATGGATGAAAAAATTTGTGTCACCTTTTTTATAGCACACTGTATTTTGTAATGTATAAAGAGGGAGTGGTACTACCGTGAAAAAGATGTGACTAAGGAAACGAATCGTTTTCGCAAGGCCATTAATCTGGTTTTGTTAGGAAAATTAACCTTTCTAGAACGACTTAATAACCATCCTAGAACCGGCTTCTTAAAGCCAAACTTAAGTGATAATTGTCGTAAGGCTGGGTTTTTGAGGGGTTAAAAAAGGGGGTTTTCAGTAGGCAAACCGAGTGAAGGCATAGGTTTTTTTTGTAGGTAAGCTTGCAGAGCAAGGCGAGTTGCATGACGATCGTCCCAAGGGAATTCTTGGATGCCAAAACACATTGATTGTTCGTGGCCTTTGCCGCAAATCAACAAAATGTCGGCCGGCTGCGCTAATGTGGCTGCGAGATAAATCGCTTGCCCCCGATCTGGAACTCGCCAAAACGTTTCGCCTTCAACTCCCCCCTGAGAAACACAGCCAGAGGCCATCATTTCTAAAATTCCCTCGAGTGGCTCGGTGCGTGGGTCCTCTGCGGTGAGGATTGTGATGTCCGCTTTTTGGGCCGAAGTTTCGGCCATCAGGCGCCGTTTTTCGATGTCTCGTTTGCCCGCACTGCCAAATACAGTGATGATTTTTCCTCGAGTTGAAGAATCTTTTTGCAACATGTTTTTGGCAGATTCAATCGCCTTATCAAGTGCATCTGGGGTGTGAGCAAAGTCAACAATGGTCAAAAAAGGTTGTCCTTCATCGATCCTTTCCATCCGGCCGCTGACCGCTTTTACCGCCGCAACCCCATCTTTGATTTGGTCGATAGTGACCCCCAATGCTTGGGCTACAGCGGCCGCACACAAAATGTTCGAAACGTTAAATTGACCTAAAAGTTCCGTGAAAATGGGTGAAGAGTGGGTTCTAGGTAACAGTGAAAGTTGAAATTGTGTGTTTTTCGCAGAAAACTGAACATCGGATCCGGTTACATCCGGCCGATTCCCATCTGGTTTCAAAAATTGCCCAAACGAAACCTGTTTGGGGGCTTCAATCTGACTAAACTCCGCATAAACAGGGTCGTCACTATTTAAGACAAGATGTCCGTTAGGATGTTGGCTGGCGATTTCAAACAGCCGCTTTTTGGCTGCCACATACTCTGCATAGGAACCATGGTAGTCGATATGCTCATGGGTGATGTTGGTTAAGACTCCAAATTCGTAGGGGACTGCGGTGACTCGGTGCTGGGCTAAGCCGTGTGATGTCGTTTCGATAATGCAGTGGGTTAAGCCAGAATCAACCATGCGGCGCAGGTAGCCTTGCAACTGGGGAGCGGCCGGGGTTGTCACATGCAGGCCAGTTGGCTCTTCCACATCCCCAAAAACGGCTCGAATGGTGGTGATTAGACCGCATTTGATACCTGCCTGCTGCAGGATGCCAAACAAAATTGCGCCGGTTGTGGTTTTCCCATTGGTTCCAGTTAGCCCGATGATCCGCAGGTGTTGCCCCGGGAAATCGTGCCAAGCGGCCGCCAACCACGCGGTTGATTCGGCCGAATCGGTTGTTTCAAAGTAGAGGACATCGCTGGGGATCGGTTGATCCAAGTCCGCCAACGGCCGTTGCCCGATAATAACCGTTGCCCCTTTGTCGATCGCCTGCGGAATATAAGGATGGCCGTCTGTGCCGGTGCGCACCCTGGCTACAAAGATCGAACCATCTATCACGTCCCCCGTGTGTTCTACGATATTACTAACACCGCGATCAGCCCCATCCTCTTGAAGCAAATGTGCAAAGTGGGGCGGTTGTAGGTTGTTTGTGCCAGTAACGGCTGATTCCCATTTTTGAAATAAAGATAGAAGTGATCTCGATTCAGTCATTTAGACGGTCCGTGTTAGAATTGGGGCGGTATCTTGTCATCGTTGATATTTTGCAAGATATACAATAATTTTTAAGGCTGAACATGCAGTAACTGTCCCGAGTTAGATGTTCAGCTGTTTTGGAACGGAAATTATTTTGGGACAATTTTTGATATTCCGCTCCTAAGGCTCAGAATTTTACAGACTTTCATGACTGAACCACAACAAGACTCACCAGAATTAGAGAATTCTGATCAAGAAACGCCAAAATCAGAACAAAAAAATAAACGGACCAATTCAAAACCGCGACAACCGAAGAACAAATCGCGAGCGCGTAAAGGTAGCTCCGGCCGAGATTCGGAGAAAAAAACAGAATCTGGGGGATTTAACCGGGATTCTAAAGGCTTCAAACTGTCACCCGATAGTTTAGTGCGCCATTTCTTAGGTTGCCGTATCTGCTGCTACTTTCTAACCGGCACACAAGTTATTTACGGCCGTGATGTCGTTGACCGCATGGTTGATGAATTTGACGGCAAATGGTTCTCGATTCCATTGGGGTATGAGACTCGAAAGCTGATGCAGCAAACGTATGGCTTGCGTTTAGACCAGCAAGAGCAGTATGTAGATTTTTCTTGTGAAGTGTGCTGTAGACGATTTACGATTGAAATCCCTGAAAATGAGCCAGTAGCTGTGGAAGAGGCTGTGTTGACTAAAACAGATGACGAGGGGGCTGAGTCGAGGATCGAAGTCGAAATCGAAGCGGTTCCGGCAAGAAGAACGATTGAGCAGAATGTGCAAGAGTGGAATGAGGGGAACCTGCCGATGATGCGGGTTGAGTTTAAGCACAGGCGTTAAATAAATTAGGTTAAGGTCGCCTACACAGCCCGATTTATCGGGCTTGATGATATAGACCGCTTATGTTGTGGTGCGTTGTCGTAGCGCTTCAAACAGGATGATACTGCCTGCCACCCCCGCATTTAACGATTCAGATGACTGTGCCATAGGGATTGAAATGAGGCTGTCGCAAACGTTTCGCGCTTCGCTACTTGCCCCGTTCGCCTCGCCGCCGATCATAATTCCGCTCGGCTGAGTCCAGTCAACCTGCGTATAACTCACATCTCCGGTTGCATCTGCCAAATAAACGCTGCAAGGTTCCCATAGGGTAGCCCCATCTGCCCAGTTTGTTTGCTGGATGGGGATTTTCAAAAGCGCACCCATCGAGCTGCGGACAACCTTGGGATTAAACGGATCAACACAGCCTGGCCCTAAAACAATGCCCTCAGCCCCGGCCGCCAACGCCGACCGAATTAAAGTTCCCAGATTGCCCGGATCACGGATTTGATCAAGCAGTAGCAGAAAATCTGGTGCAGTGGGCCATGCAAGCTGAGGCATCGGCAATACTGCGAGGACGCCTGAGGGCGAATCAGTATCGGCTAGATTTTTGAGGATGTTGGGATCAATCGTTCTCGGCGCTCCGGTCTGGGATTCAAGCTGATCGGCTAAGCTCCGATTCTCCTCCAGCCACTGCTCGGTGGCGAGCCAAACGGAAAGCTGACTGTTTGACCGATAAATTTCATCCATCCAGCGGGTGCCTTCAATCACAAAAGCCCCTTCCCGCTGCCTAAAACGGCGGTCTGAAAGGAGCTTTTTAATTTGCTTGACTTGAGTGTTGGTTGAACTTGAAATATCTGGCATCGGCTAACCCAATCCCACCGATTGAATGTAGGTTTTGCGCTGGTTTAAGTACCACTGTTGGGCGTTAAACAACTCGTCTTCGGCCGGTATTTCTTGGGCGATGGGGACATACTGGCCGCCCGGTTTCAGCATGTAGCTTTTGGCCGTATCCCGACGGTAGACGTCTAAAATATTTTCAACAATTTCTTTTTGAAGCGTCTCGTTTTGAATGGGGAAAATCGTTTCGATGCGCCGATCAAGATTTCGCGGCATGAGATCTGCGCTGCCTGCAAACAATTTCGGTTTGCCGTTGTTTCCAAAATAGAAAATGCGCGTGTGCTCTAGAAAACGGCCGATGTAGCTTTTAACGCTGATATTGTCACTAATCCCCGGTAATCCCGGCCGCAAACAGCATATTCCCCGAATCATGAGCTCGACGTTTACCCCGTTCATCGATGCCCGGTAAAGCGCTTGAATCACCTTGGCATCCACCAAATGATTTAGTTTGAAAACCATGTGCCCTTTCTCACCCAGCTTTGTCTCTTGCTCAATCATATCTAGCATTTGAGAGCGAGCCGATTTTGGGGCGACCAACAGCTTGCGATACACCGATTGATTCGAGTAGCCAGTAAGCACATTAAACAGCTCTGAAATGTCAGAGCAAATATCAGTATCGGTGGTCATAAAGCCAAGATCTGTGTAGATACGGGCTGTCGCGGTGTTGTAGTTGCCGGTACTTAGATGAACGTACCGTTTTAACCCTTCCCGCTCACGTCGCACAACCAAAGTGATTTTGGCATGGGTTTTAAGCCCAATTAAGCCGTACACAACATGTACGCCAGCATTTTCCAACGCTCTGGCCCATTCAATGTTGCTCTCCTCATCAAAACGGGCCTTGAGTTCAACCAGCACCGTCACCTGTTTGCCATTTTGTCGCGCCCGCATCAAAGCCTCGAGGATTGGGGAGTTTGAATCGACCCGATAGAGGGTTTGTTTGATCGCCAATACGTCACGGTCTGTGGCCGCATCTTCAATAAAATTGATAACCGGTGCGAAGCTGTCGTACGGATGGTGCAAAAGCACTTCTTGCCGAGAGATGACCCGAAACATATTGTCCCCACTGCGGAACGGGGCGGGAATGGCTGGGTAAACGGGGGGATCTTTTAATTCCGGCCGATCAATGCCCATGAGCTGAAACAGGCTTCCCATCCCCAAAGGGCCATCAATGGTGTAAATATCAAGCTGGGTCGTTTCAAGATTCGCCATCAAAATGTCACGAATCCGATCCGGGCAGGATGAGGCAACTTCTAGCCGAACAACAAAGCCAAACGGCCGTTTGCGCAGATTTTCCTCCATCGTTGCCAGCAGGTCATCCGCCTCATCTTCCTGTAGCTCAATGTCCGTATTGCGGGTCACTCTAAAAGGATGGGCTTCTTCAATCTCCATCCCTGGAAAAAGGCGATCTAAGTTTGCAATGATGACATCTTCGAGCCAAACAAACTTTTGTACTTTGGGTTGAATCAGCTCATCTGGGTCAAGCGGGTTAAGTGGCACCAAACGGGGTAGCGTGTCTGGAACCTTGATTCTGGCAAAATGACGATCCCCTTGATTTGGATCACGGACCACAACGGCCAAATTTAAGCTTAGATTTGAGATGTGTGGAAATGGATGACCGGGATCAAACGCAAGTGGTGTGAGCACTGGGAACAGCTGCTGTTCAAAATAGCGGCTCACATTTTTCTTTTGCTTCGACTTTAAATCGTCATATTTCAACAGGTGGATGCCGTTTTTCTTGAGGCTCGGTTCAAGATTCGCCCGCCAATTGTGCATTTGCAACGTGTTCAACTCATCTACTGAACGATGAATCGAAACCAACTGCTCCCGGGGGGTGAGCCCGTCAGGGGGCGATTCTGGGATGCCGAGCATGACCTGTTGTCGAATACCAGAAACACGAACCATAAAAAACTCATCCATATTATTGCTAAAGATCGCGTTGAATTTAACCCGTTCTAGGATTGGATGGTCGATGTTGAGACCTTCCATCAGCACACGCCGGTTAAACTCAATCGTGCTGAGTTCCCGGTTAATGTAATAGCTGGGATTGGTTAAGTCTTCTGTGATTTGTTCGATTTCTGGTGTTGCTGAATCCATTAGTTTACTTTTGAATAGATCAAGGTGTTCGACAGTTCTTTGGTGATGTGGTGGCGCCGATGGTGTTTTAGGGTGCCATCTAATGTGTATCCGGCCCGTTCAGCCACGGCCGCGCTGCGTGTGTTTGTGGCATCGCACTGAATTTCGACCCGTTTCGCTTTTAGGGTGCCAAAGGCGAATTCGGTGAGGGCGTTTACCGCTTCAGTGACATAGCCACGGCCGGTATAGTTGGGGTTAAGCCAATATCCAATTTCAAACGAGGGAACATCCCAGTTCAGATTGTGAAAGCCGGTTCCACCGATCATTTTCCCATTTTCTTTAGAAATTATAACCAGCATTAGATTGGTACGGGCGATGAATGCCACATGATTTTCACGCACCATCTTCTCATACCCCTCTTCATCAGGAATCTCCACCGCCCATTCCATCCAATCTTTTAGGTAAGATTGGCTCTCAACCACAGATTGGCGCAGGGCTTTGCCGTCTCCCGGCCGGGTAGAACGCAGGATTAATCTTTCAGTTTCAATTTGATCTGGGAACTCAATTAATATAGGATTCGCCACAAATATTTTTCCTCTTAGTCGGATTTTTAGCGCAAATAAGAATGCATCGTAATGTATATCTTTTTTGGCTACAATTCAACTATTGATGTAGGGGATACCCCTGAACGGAACGTTGTTTATGGACTTAAATTTTATTTTAATCGCATTAGGGATTACTATTGCATGGGTTGGCCTAATTATCTTTTATATGCGAGTTGTGTCTCGCCAAAAAGAGTTGATGCAAGAATTAAAGGAATTGGACCAAATGATTGGTCTGCGCCCGCTTGACGACAAAGAGCATGAATAATCGATTGTTTGGGAAGGTAGCAAGGGAAGAGCTAAGGAGCATAAGCAAACTAAAGACATTGTTTTTGCTTGTTTTTGGAGCGATCATCTGGTCAGGATGTCTTTCTAATCCGGTAGCTGGCCGGCCGGCCGGTTGTTCGGCCGATGGGGTTTATTTAACTGATTCATTTCTGGAAGACCAAGATTGTGGCTGGTATCAATATGCCGACGATGCCTTAACCGGAACCGCACGCGTAATAAATGGCACACTTCAAGTCACATCCCGCGAGCCGGGCCAATTTTGGTGGTCAAACCCCAATCTAGACCCAATTGACGACGTCACTCTTTCAGCTTCCGCCCGTAAAACAAATGGCCCCGACGACAACGCCTTTGGGTTGATTTGTCGCTATCAAGACCCAAATAACTTCTACCTGTTTGTCATTAGTTCAGACGGATACTATGCCATCGGCAAAGTTGAATCCGGCATCAATAGCATTACCTATTTGAGCGGCGAAGGGGAATACCAATTTACTGAAACAATTCAGCAAGGGGTTCAAGAGAACACAATTAGGGCGACCTGCGAAGGGAATCAGCTAACATTAACTGTAAATGGGATATTGCTAGACACAGTTGAAGACGACACGTTTACAACGGGTGATATCGGTGTTGGGCTAACGGCGTTTGAAGCCGGTACAGCTACGGTCGAGTTCGATGATATCCGAGCGACGGTCCCCTAAACGTTTGCCAACCCTTTTTGGAGCAGCTGTTTGAATCACACATCGCCTAAACCTAATCGGGTAAATATTTTGGGTGTGCCGGTTGATCATGTGACGATGGAGTCAACGTTGCAGATTGTTGCAGGTTGGATCGATCAGGACCCCATCCAATGCCATCAGATTTGTACCCCAAATCCTGAATTTGTAATGCGGGCCCAACAGGATGCTGATTTTCTGTCGATCTTACAGCAGGCGGATTTGTCGATTCCCGATGGGATCGGTTTGATTTATGCGTCCGGTTGGTATGGCAACAGGTTGCCTGAACGTGTTCCGGGCAGTGAGTTGGTTAACCATCTTGCCCGATTGTGTGCGCAAAAAGGTCAGAGGCTGTTTTTACTGGGGGCTGCAGAAGGTGTGGCGGCCCGAGCGGCCGAAATATATTGTGACCGATATCCTGGCTTGCAAATTGCTGGCACATGGTCTGGCTCGCCAGATCCGGCCGAAAATGATGCCATTGTGCAGAAGATCGTTTCTGCTCAGACCGATGTGTTGTACGTTGCCTTTGGTGCCCCGAATCAAGATAAATGGATCGCTCGCAACTCAGGCCAGCTGCATGGTGTCAAAGTTGCTATCGGTATCGGCGGTTCGCTAGATTTTGTGACCGGCCGGATCACACGCGCCCCCCGTTGGGTTCAAAAGGTGCACCTTGAATGGCTCTATCGCTTATGGAAAGAGCCATGGCGCTGGCGCAGAATGCTTGCGTTGCCAAAATTTACGCTTTTGGCCTTGAAACAATCCCAGACACAAAGATAGAATACCGATACATGGAAAACGAGCTTAAAGAGTCGGGCGAAGACAAAACACCTATCACGATATATCTTCAAAAGGGAGAAGCGATCAGGATCGAATCTGTATCAGACGATCCAGAGCATATCCTGCTGAGAGCCGACGCTGAAAGTGGAGAAATAAAATCGAGCCGCAAGCTTGAAAATTTCCCCATCGAGATCCAAGATCGTCGGCCGGACCCCGAAACTGCAACAACAACCGGCCGCAGCCCGTTGTTAAGCTGGGGCAATTGGGACATCGGCGATCCCCAAACACTCTTTATTCTTTCTCTGGTCATTTATCTTTTTGTGCGCGTGTTTCGCCTTGCGGAATTCCCCATCTTCTTCTTTTCAGATGAGGCGATGCCGGTGATCCGGGCGCAAGAGTTTTTGACCAATGGTTTCAGAAGCAAAGAAGGGATACTTTTTCCAACCTTCTTTAAGAATACGTTCCAGTTTAGTTTAAGCACCACAGTTTATATGCAGGCGCTGGGATATTTGTTTTTTGGCAAATCGGTCTTTGTTGCCCGCCTGCTCGCCGTCCTATCCACGATTCCGGCCGCCATTGGGATGGGGTATATCTTCAAAACCGTTTTCCCTTCAAAATACTGGTTTGTCGGCACACTTCTGTTTTCAATTGTGCCAGCGTGGTTTTTACATTCACGCACAGCGTTTGAAGTCGTAACCGCTGTGGCGTTTTATGCGGTGTTTGTCTATTTCTACTTTTCATACAGAGAAACGGCCGACTTTCGCAAGCTGGCCATCGCACTAACCAGCGGGGCGCTTTGTTTTTATAGCTACAATCCCGGCCGGGTTGTTATGGTGTTGAGCGGCCTTCTTCTATTTTTATCAGATGCCAAATTCCATTGGGACCAGCGCTCAAATTCTATTAAAGGGTTGGGCGTGCTTGTTCTTTTGGTAATCCCTTATCTGCGGCATCAATGGCTCTACCCTCAATCTGTCTCCGAGCATCTGTTTGGGCTGGGCTCCTATTGGGTCAGAGAGATTCCAACCTCAGAAAAATTAGGCATCTACCTCCAAGAATATCGACGAGGTTTATCTCCTGCTTATTGGTATCTTCCAGAACAGCATGAATGGGTACGTCATCATATGAAGGGGTACGGCCATTTGTCACGCTATTTTGCCCCCTTTGCTTTGTGGGGATTGGTCCTCTGCATCCTAAACTTTCGGGATTCAAAATACCGTAATCTGATCTTGTTGTTGGTCGCGGCTCCGGCCGGATCTGCGCTCGCCGAGCTGTTTATCACTCGTGCCATGTTCTTCGTTGTCCCAGCAACCTTGATTACAGCGCTAGGGTTGCTCGATCTTTTAGATAGATTGTGGCACTCGGACCGGTTCCAAGGCTGGCTCTCCGGCCGGCTTTCCCACCCAAACTATACGCTAGCTATATTTGTGCTCTTCGCTCTGTTCAATATCAGCATGATGAGAGATGCCGTTGTTAATGGGCCAACTTGGTACGACAACTATAGTTTGGGGGGATTGCAGTATGGGGCGCGGCAAGTGTTTGGCAAAGCGGAAGAACTTTTAGACGGCCGACCTGACCGACAACTCTACATTTCTAACACATGGACAAATGGGACAAACACGGTGGGGCTATTCTTTTTCGATGATCCGCTCCCATTTCGACTCGTTGATCTGCCCAGAGACAATCTGAAAAAGAAATTCCCGATGCCTGATGACACGATGTTCATTTTGTCGCGCGAAGACTATGACTCGATGCTTGCCAGCAATAAATTTACGAACATCCAGGTGTCCGAAACAATCAAGTGGCCCAATGGGAGGGATGGGTTTTATGTGCTCACTGCTGATTATGTCCCCAATATCGATGAATTATTTGCGGCCGAGCTTGCAGAACTCAGGCGCCCTAAAGAGATTCGACTATCTGTTTCCGGCTTCCCCGCTACTGTTTTTTATCCCGCTTTAGATTTGGGCCAGATTGAGCATATTTTTGACGCGAACATTTTGACCTTGGGTCGAACTTATGAGGGGAATCCTGCGAACTTCAAAATCGTATTTGATGAAGACGCAACGGCGGCCGGGTTAACCTTCGACGTCCGTGATCGGGCTGCAGATATTAGCGCTACGGTTCAAACAACAGATGGCCAAGTTATAGATGGCTTTGGTAGCTACAACGGCCAAACGGGAGAGTCGGCCGGTGCGATTGTGTTTGATGAGCCACTAACGATCAAACAGATCGATTTGATTGTTAACGATCCTCAACAGGGGCCTCAAGGCCATGTGCATCTGTGGGAGATCGGCCTGCTCACTGACAATTAAGTTTCAATATTGATCCTGAGTTCACCAAACCGGACCGTTGAGGGAGCCAACAATGACCTATGAACTATTACTGCTCCGTATGGAACAAAGGGAAACTGTTCCTGATAGATTAAAATCATTAAAGCTCAAATAAATTTCATCGGTTGCAAAATGCAACATTCATAGGATAGATATCATGAGAATTCTAATTACAGGCTCTAGCGGGCAAATCGGTACAAATCTAGGACTTCACTTACAAGATCAAGGCCACTTTGTTTGCGGCGTTGATAAACGCGAAAATATGTGGACGTCTGAAATTGAAACCTTGTACCAAGACCTTTCAACCCCGTATCAAGACTTTGGCTCTGGAATTGGGGATGTCGAATATCCTGAAAACTTGGACGCCGTTGTGCATTTTGCTGCCCATGCAAAGGTTCATGAACTGGTGCTAAATCCGGCCCGAGCGCTTGAAAACATCACAATGACGTTCAACGCACTAGAGTTCTGCCGCAAGAATAATTTACCGATTATCTTTAGCAGCTCACGAGAAGTTTATGGTGATATACAGCGGGAGCTAACCAATGAGTCTGATGCGGACTTTGGGGTTGCCGAAAGCCCTTATTCTGCCAGCAAAATCTCCGGCGAAGCCTTGGTTTACTCATATGCCCAGTGTTACGACATTCCATACCTAGTCTTTCGGTTTAGTAATGTCTACGGCCGTTACGACAACGACATCGAAAGAATGCTGCGTGTGATTCCTCATTTCATCAAATCAATTAACAACGAACAGCCAATCACCGTTTTTGGTGAGTCAAAAGTGCTTGACTTTACCTATGTAGATGACTGCGTACGCGGCGTGTCCAGCGGTATCGAGCGACTGGTGCAAGGTCATATTAAAAACCAAACCATCAACTTAGCCTTTGGCAAAGGGAATAGTTTGGTGGATATGGCTCGTTTTATTGGGGATGAGCTTGGTAAAGAGCCAAACATGACCATCAAACCGGCTAGGGTGGGAGAAGTGACCCATTACGTTGCTGACATCGGTAAAGCCGAAGAGCTCTTGAGCTATTCCCCTGAAGTCAGTTTAAGAGAAGGGATAAAAAGATCTGTTGAATGGTCTTTAGATTGGTGGAGCAAAGAAAATTAGTTAGCCTGAACATGGCCGAGTTCAAAAAGCTCAAACGATCAAAAATTGATTCTGATCGTTTGAGCTTTTTTTTGTTTGATGTATCTGCAAAGGGGAATATTTGCTTATAGTGAGGGAGGGGAATGATCTGATGTTTATGTGTAAATTGAATGCAGCTGCCCCAAGGTATAGATGAAGTCTATAATCGTCAGTACCTTCAATCTCAATTGTCGCCCACTTAAATCTCACAATGCAGTCTGTTTTATATAGGAAAAATTAACTGTACCTCAGTACCAGTACTCGAGAAGAGGTATAACTTATACAAAGCTAAAGCGGACTCTATAGGGGTATAGACGTAGGTTCGCAATTAAAAATCCACACAGCTCAAAAAAAGGAAGGTCATTCTCATCATGAGCAAAAAAGAAATCATTCTTGTACAAAACCAATCATCAAGTTTGCGAGTGTTTTTAAAACATCTAAAGCGCGAGAAGTTTTTGGTTCGCATCGCATCTAATTTGGCAAACCTAATCGAACTGGTGAAGGAAAGAGCGCCAGATATCTTGATTTTGTCTGCCAAAATGATTCCAACCGAGGTAACGTCGTTTTTGTCATATTTGCGCGGCATTATCCCAAATGGGAAATTAATTGTGACTCATGTCGAAAATCATGAGATGAGTGCGGAAATCGCTAATTTTTTCCCAAGTGCAGAAACGTTTCGGTCACAGATTATATTCGCTCTGCCAAAAGAGTTGACTGAACTTTTGAAGGAAGAAAAGGGGTTTAGAGTCACTCGATTCTTGCGAAGAGGGGTTTTCGCTTGAAAAGGGTGGTTATTTCGTACTAAGTCAAGGGACTGACTTTTTTGATTTCCGGCCGCAAATTAGCGACAATTGGCCTGTTTTTCAGATAAAACGGTGAAATTAATCAATCAAACGTAAGATGTTTGGTTTTATTGGTGTAGACTCTCACATAAAATTGACAAGGCAAAAATGCAGGGATATAATCTCTATGTTGTCTGGTGATAGATAGAAATACATATTTGGCCGGAAATGTGTATTGAAAAAAAGGAAAGCCCACCAATTTCTATGAAAACTTTCATTCGAAACTGAAACTTCGCCAGAATAACAAACCTAATTGGTTTAACAAATAAATTTAAGAAGACTCGGCCAATTTAATCGGCCGGGTTTTTTTTTGCTAACAAGCAGAAGTAACGCTTGTTAAGATCACTTATATCGGGAAACATCACACATGGCAGAGGATGTCGACTTCTCAGCAGAATTAGAACAGTACTTGGAGCAACATGATTATGATATGCCTCGTCCGGGCGATATCCGTAAAGGAACGATCCTGGATATCTCTGACCGCGGCGTCATCATAGGATTAGGTCTGAAACGCGATGGGTTTGTCCCTGCAGACGATTTGTCAAAATTGTCTGAGGAAGAACGCGCGGCGCTTCAGGTCGACAGTGAAATACCCATCTACGTCGTAGATACAGGTCAGCATGACAGCTTGAACGTTTCAATCCACCGAGCGTTGATTAACGAAGACTGGATTAAAGCCGAAGAGATCATGAAGACTGAAGACGTCGTAGAGGCAGAAGTCGTTGGTTACAACCGTGGCGGTGCTTTGGTCGATTACGGCCGGCTCCGTGGGTTTATTCCACTTTCTCAACTTGCCGCATTCCGTCCAGGAATGAAAGACCGTGACAAACAACGGATGCTTTCGAAACTTCGTGGCGAACAGCTTCCACTTAAAATTATTGAAGTGGATCGTCGTCGCCGTCGCTTGGTTATGTCTAACCGTGAAGCACAGAAAGAGTGGAACGACTCTCGCCGTGCTGACCGCTTAGAAGAGATCTCAGGCGGAGATACCCTTCAGGGTGAAGTTAGTAGCATTCGTGACTTTGGCGCATTTGTTGACATCGGCGATGGCATCGAAGGTCTCGTGCATGTTTCTGAATTGGCATGGCATCGCATCGATCATCCTTCTGAGGTGATCAATGTTGGCGACGATATTGAGGTTTACGTACTTAAGGTAGACAACTCAAACAATCGCATTAGCCTTAGCCGCAAACGCTTGTTGCCAGATCCTTGGTCACTTGTCGAAAATAAATATCAGATAAACGAACTCGTTGAAGGTGTCGTAACTCGAATCGTTAATTACGGCGCATTCGTAGAGATTGAGCCAGGAATTGAAGGGTTATTACACTCATCAAAAATGGTTCGTGGTAGTGATGCGGCCGATCCTGACAAAATTGTTCAGGTCGGTGAGAAGCATTTACTCCGCGTTATTAACATCGACAGCGATCGTCAACGCATCGCCCTAAGCCTACGGGCTGTAACACCAAAAGAGCAAATCGCTTGGATGATGTCTCAGGGTAGCGACGAAGATGATGCCGCTGAAGAAACTGCTTCTGATGAAGAAGAGGCAGTAGAGGTTGCAGAAGCCGCTGTTGAGGAAACTCCAGCAGAAGATGCACCAGTTGAAGAAACCGCTGAAGCAGAAGAAGCTCCTGCCGAAGAAGCCCCAGCAGAGGAAGAAACCCCTGCTGAAGAGGCTCCGGCAGAAGAAGAAGCCCCTGCTGAAGAGACCCCAGCAGAGGAAGAAGCTCCTGCT
>JAHDEN010000193.1 GCA_020628815.1 Chloroflexota bacterium
TTAGATATTTGGGCTCAAATAATTTGTAAAGACTATTTTCAGACGTTCCGAGCTTGGGCAAAACTCACGTTCTCTAAAAATTTCAGCTTTTTACTTTACAGATTGCTCATTCACACTGTACAAAATAAGTTTTAGATTGAAGGTTCCCCTTTCTTCTGCCAGCACCTGCTCGGCAATCGATTGGTCCATAAGCTCCAACCACAACAGCTCTTCCGGCCGGTTCACAACCTCCACCTCGAACTCCTCATGCGCCAAGTAGGTCAGCAAATCCTGTGACTGCTCGGCAAACGGCGGCCAACTTGCCCCCCAATCGCTCCCCTCGATAGCCAGCAGATACTCAACACCACTATCTGTCACATCTTGCCTAAATTGGGCTATATTCTCGGCCGTGGGGTCACCCATTAAACGGCCGTCCATCACAGCCTGGCTAAACGGCTGGCGGGGCCAATCCCCATCCGCAACCATGCTCCATGCCAACGATTCCATGTTAATCAGCTCAAAGTAATTAACGACGAGAAATTCACTGTCGTCGGGCAAAATCCCATCAACCCATGCTGAAATTTGATTAACCGAAGGAGCGGTTTTGAGCTGAGAGCTCATCAGTGTATTCATGGTTGAGTAGCGGCCGTACAGCACCGGCACCGCCCAGATGAGGCTGAGGCTGAGTAAACCGATTAATGACCATTGGTAAACGGTGGTCGGTAAACGGTGGTCAGTGATCGGTGGTCGGTGACCGGCTGACCGGCTACCGCCTACCGATAACTGGTTCCGAAAAGCGGACAGCAAAAACAGCCCGGTCAGGATGTGTAGCGCAGGCAAGAACGTAACGACAAAGCGAGGAATTTTAGGGAAGTTGACCATCATCTCAGCCATCCCCACCACAAAGTAAATCAGCAACAGACGCACTTCCGGCCGGTGTCGTTCTTGAAACGCATAAACCAGCCCCAACACACTAACCAGCGACCACAGCGGGGATGGCAGTTGCTGGAGCGTAATATTTCTCGGATAAAACAACAGCTCGGCCAGCGACCATTCAGCCTCATGCGGCTGGGCCGTCGCGTATCCCAAAAACTCACCCAGCTTGTACGGGGTCCCCAACCAAATGATGAGGCACAGCACAAACGGGCCAATCAACCACAGCCAGCGGTTAAACCCGGCCCGTAGCGGAGCCACAACCGAGCTACTTATGCCGCCTCCCATGCTCCGCAGTTGAGCCACACTGCGCCAATCCAACATCGAAAGCTCCATGAGCGCCACGGTGCCGATCATGGCAACCCCGTAGGTATATTTTGTGAGGAAAACGGCCATCAACATGAGGCTCGTAAGCACAAACCCACGCTTGTCGCTATCGGCCGGGCGGGCAAACGTCCCATCAACCGCACTAACCGCAAAAGTACGATAGTAAAGCCACAAAAACACAAAGCTAATCAGCAGTCCCGGCGCTTCCATCATCACATGGGTCGATGCGTTTAGCAGGGGCAACGAAGTTAGCGTGAGCAACACGGCCGTCAAGCCGACCCATTCTCCCAACTCCGTTTGCTCCGGCCGGTGATCGATCCAGATGCGGCGGCCGAAAAAGTAGATGACCAAAAGGGCCGAAATCAGGCACACGGTGCTAAAGCCGCGCGCCACAAGCGTGCTGGGGCCAAACCAATAAAAGGCCAACCCCTTAGGCAACGAAAATGCAGGTGGATAAAATCCTTGTTGATAAAAGGTGCGGAAAAAGTTGGGAATATCCCCGTTCCACAGATCAACGGTCAGTGCCAAACCGCCGTTGGCATGAATCGCCTCGTCAAAAAAGAAAGGATAATCCTGATAGGCGAAAACAATCTGCCCAAGAGCGATGGTGACACCAGTCAGCAACAGCACAAGTATGATCAACGGAATCCTGCGAAGCATGGCTGAAGTATAAAGTACGAAGGTCGAAGGTAGAAGTGGAATCCGGCTCATCACTTTCTACTTCTTACTTTCTACTTTTCCCTTTTAAAATGGTCCGCAACGTAAATTCTCACGCACATTATTCGGCCGTGCGCCTGGTGCATGTTCTTCAACCATAAACGAGCGCCCATTATGGCCGGTGTCTAACCCTTCCCACATCACCAAACCATATTTCTGGGCATAATAATACCGTTCAAAAACGGCACCTGGAACGTCTCCGGCCGAATGCATTCCGGCAAACACAATCACATCACGCACCTTGATTCCCCGGCCGTCACGATTCTGCACATCTGGCAGAATAATCTCATCCAGCACTTTTTCAAGCTGAATATAGGTGTCGTGGAACCCGCTCCCCTGCTCCAGTTTTTGACAGTTGTCTTTCCGCTGCAGCGTCACCAACGGCCGACGACGGAAGATCTGCCCCACTTTCATTTTGCGTGGAATCCACCGGCTACCGTGCTTGCCGTTTTCGCTCAACCGGTAAAAGTTGCCGCTCCCCGGAGAGGTGTCTGTGCCCCGGTAAATAAAGTTGCCATCAGCCCATAGCTCTTCCCACTCGCTATTTTTAACATGATAGAACTTGTTCCGGTCCACTTGGGTTTGAACTCGCTGTTGCCCCTGCCCATTGTGGAAAAAGTGCTTCATTTCGTACAAACGGCCGTCTCCACGCATGTATGGCAACATGTCTACCGCATCGGCGGCTGCTTCAACAATCACACGCACCATAAATCTTGAGCCAAACATCTTGCCAGATGGGTCTCGCATGCGCCAATGGGCCGTGTATTCACCCGGAACAGATGGAGCCACAAGCGGTACGCCAACTTGCACCGTTTGACTCGGCCGCGTCGGCCGCACAGCCACACTCTCTGTTTCACTCATCTGATCCCCATCTGAAAAGGCCAAGGTATACCCCTGCCCCCAAGTCGTTTGACCAGAATTTGTGATCGTCCACTGTTTGCTAAACGACTCACCCAGCTCAACTTTTGATCCGTTCGGAAACGTGGTGTGTTCGATTAATCGGGCTTCGCTCCGGCCGGTGATTAGCGCAGACGGAGTTGGCACCTTGATCAGCGCAAACAGTTCAAACCCAAACGGCTGGTTATTTTGATTAAACGGCCGCCAAGAAGTCTTATGCGTCCCCGGCACCTCAGGTGCAACAATGTCTAAAGCGATATCGACCGACTGCCCCGGCTTTGTCACTGGCAAAGAAATCTGCGGCTGATCAGATAGGTTTTTATTATCCACGTGCCGCAGTGTATAGCCTCGTCCCCATTCACGCGTCCCGGTATTCCGCACGCGCCAAATCTTTTTAACCCGCTGCCCCACCTGCAAAACCGTATTGTCCGGCACCGTCACATCGGCGATAAAGCGATAATTATCTTTACCCTCAATATCAACAACTTTGATAACAATGGTCAGATTTTCACCAAAAATATTTCCGTTCGGGTCTTTCGCCATCCACTCGCTGTGCAAACCACCGGTTTTGTCCGGCACGGTAAAATCCGCAACCGCATGCACAATTTGGCCCGGCCCCGCATTGGGCAACTTAATCGATGGCGGTGCTCCCATCCGATCTCCACCCACATGGGCCAGCACGTAGCCATCCCCCCAGGTGGTGTCACCATTGTTGCGAATGCGCCATATTTTTTGGATCTTTTGATGGGGCACCAGCTCTGTGTTGTCTTGAATCGTCACGTCATCGATATACCCTAACCCGTTCCGGCCGGTAGTCGGCTGAATCCGTTTTGAAACATCGATTTCAACAAAGAGCGGTTCACCAAACAGCCCCCCATTCTTTTTGCGCAAGCGCCACGTGCTGCGGTGGGTTCCGGTCGAAGACGGCGCCTGCAACGTCACAGAGACATTAATTTCGCTGTTCGGCCGGGCAAACGGAATGTTGACCGCCAGAGGGGCCCCCATTTGGCTATCCCGCGCAAACGGGTCCCCCACATATTCAAGCGTGTAATCGCGCCACGTCGTGCCGCCCGTGTTTTTGATCCGCCACGTTTTTAAGAACGATGCATCCTGTTCAATCACAGTCCCATCAGGGATATTTACATCACGCACAAAGTCCATCGCATCCCGTTGGATCGGTTTAACTGAGACAACATCGACAAACAGTTGGAACATAAATAGTCGATTTTGTTTATTACGCGGTTGCCATACAGACTGTATCCGCCCCGCTTTATCGGGCACCTTCATCGGGATCGAAATCTCAACTTCTTCACCCGGCTTGGCGGCCGGAATTTTGAATGATGGTGCTCGCGCCCCCATCGGATCCCCATCCACATGGATCATTTCAAACCCATCTCCCCAAGTCGTTGACCCCACGTTACGCACCCGCCACGTTTTAACAAATGTTTTGCCCGCTTCGATCAGCATCCCATCAGGCACCGTCACATCGGCTACATAAACCATTTGGTCAATCGATCCATGGTTGGCCGTCATTCGGATTAGATTGGTAGGATTAATTACATCGGGCAAAACATAGCCGCTTAATCCATGTCCGTGATGTTGCACCGTTAGATGCAGATGTGGCCCTGTTGAGTTACCCGTAGTTCCTCCAATCCCCAAAAAAGCCCCAGCCTGCACAAACTGCCCGATCTTTAAGTCAGGATTCACGCTCGACAAGTGACCGTACCAAGTTGAGTAACGATCCCCATCAGACCACACATGATCCAGCTTAACGTAAACGCCTAATCCCGTTGTGTTATGCCGAATGCGTGAAACTGTCCCCCGCTGCCCAGCTAGAATGCGTCGTAGTCCGCCCGTTGCAGTTTTTACCGCCAAGTCTAGCCCTTCATGACGCTTGTTAGGGGAATAATCGCGATGGGTATTAAAACGGCTCGTGATTCTAAAATCACCATCTACAGGGTTGAACAAAAAAAATGGTTCGTTGTTATCCGGCATGTTAAATCTCCTATTAAGCTATACATCCTGAACCTGTAGGTAAAGTGCAGGCTCTCATTTTCAGGATGTTAGCTCGCTATAATTTTTGTTAAGGCATCGAGCAGTGCTTCATTTTCATGGGGCTGGCCGACTGACACACGCAAATACCCCGGCATATAAAAGTTGGTTAAATCGCGCACAATTACCCCTTGCGATTGCAAGGCTTCCTCAACCTCTTTGCTGTCTTTTTCTGGCTTTATTAGCACAAAGTTTGCTTGGGATGGCACCACTTCGATCCCATCAATCGCAGCCAGCCCGGCCGTTAATTTTGGCCGTTCCGTAAGCGTCATACTGATCGTTTCTTCAATCTGATCACGATCAGCCACGGCCGCCATACCGGCCGCAATCGACACGGCATTCATGTGGAACGGCAGTTGCCCCCGTTTTAAATAGCTAATAATTCTTTCCGGCCCAATCGCATATCCCATACGTAAGCCTGCCAAGCCAAATAGTTTAGAAAAACTGTGCAAGATCACAATGTTGGCATCTTCTTGCACATAGCGTAACGAGTCAGCCATGCTCTCATCCGTATTGAACTGCCAATACACTTCGTCCGCCACAATCAGCACATGTTTGGGCAAGCGGCTAATCAATTCATCCTGCTCCGCTTTGGTCAAAATTGTGCCGGTTGGGTTATTCGGCGTGGTCATGTAAAGCAGGCGGGTCTTGTCTGTCACGGCCGCTAAAATGCGTTCAACGTTGTACGTAAAATCGTCATTCATGTCGGCATACACCACGTTGGCACCCAAACGGCGTAGCGTTAAATCATAGATGGGGAACGTCGGCCGGCAAATAATCGCTTCATCCCCCGGATCAACAAATGACTTCGCGATCAGGTCCAATACCTCACAGCCACCGTTCCCGATAACAAAGTTATCAGCCACCAAATCCCGGCCGATATAAGCGGCCAATTGCTCACTCAGTTCGGCCGATGTCGGTGGATACCGGTTGAGCTCGTGTGTGGCTTGTGCAATCGCCTTCTTGACAGAATCTGGCGTTGGCAACGGATTTTCGTTTGAACCTAACTTGTTGATAGCCTCTGGATCAAGACCAAACTTTTCAACCAGCAAGGAAATCGGGTTCCCCCCTTTGTAGATGGGAGAGTCTAATTGTGATTGGCGGAAATTAAGCGTCTGCATACGTTCTATTGTAAGCTCATTTCCCATTTTCGACAGCTACAAAACAAAAAACCCTTGAGGTCTTAATGACCCCAAGGGTTTTAACAAATTATCCAAAATAAATTAGACAATCTAAAAATTTAGCTGCTAGGCAACATCTCTTTTAAGTCACCCTCTTGGAACAACTCCGTCACGATGTCACAGCCACCCACAAACGTACCATTGATGTACAGTTGAGGAATGGTTGGCCAATTCGCATGAGTCTTGATCGCTTGGCGCAACACTTGATCCTGCAACACATCACGGGTTTCGTATGTGGCATCAACCGCGTTCAAAATGCTTACAACCTGTGCAGAAAATCCACACATCGGAAAATCTTTGTTTCCTTTCATATAAAGCATAACCGGGTTTGCCCCAATTTCAGCTTTGATTTCTTCAAGTTTTGCTTCAATATCCATAATCTTTCTAGAAGAAAAGAGATTGGAGACTAGAGAAAAGAGAAACGGTTGAGTGTCACAACCTTCTTCTCTCTACTCTTTTCTCTTTACTCCATTCCATATTGTCCTTTTTTGCGCTCCCATTTCTCAGGAGTAAATGTTTTTAAGCCTAGCGCATGCACATCTGTCTCCAGTGCCTCACGCAGTGGATTCATAACCATTTGGTGCTGCTCGACCAGTGACACACCGTCAAAAGTTGGGCTAATGACCAACGCCTGAAAGTGCTGTCCATCATTATACGGGTCCATTACAAAAATTGTGGCATCTGGTAACGAATTTTTGATAAGGCTTTCTATTTTTTCAACCATTCTATCTCTCTAAAGCGATCCCAAAAACAAATTACTACAAAAAGCTTTTAGACATTTCACGCAGTAATCAATCTTCTAAAGATCGCCTAACTATCTGTTTCGCTGGTAATTGGTACGAGCGGTGGCACTTCAGTTGTAAATTGCTCGGCAACCCAACCTTCCCGGCCGTCGTTCGTTTGCACCTGAATCCAGCGTATTCCATTGATTTCATCACCTTCAGCCAATAACCCTAACTCGGTCTGGTCATCCAGCACATCAATGATATCACCTTCAGGTAAATCTCGTATATACAGACCCACAATTGGGCTGTTCACATATAAAGTTTTTAGCTCGGGCGTGGGCACGGCCGTTTCTGTAGGGATGGCTGTTGGCTCAACCACAGTTTCTGCCTCGGCCGGTTCAGGCTCAGCGCCTTCACTATTTTCAACCTCAGGGGCTACCATCGCGCCACTTTCAGTCTCCCCACTTGCCTCAACAGGCGCCTCAACCTCAGGGGCTTGAGCAACCTCGTCAACTTCAATGACGGACGGACTGGTTTCTACTTCAAGCGTCTCTCCCACAGAACCAAACAAATCATCTGGAACCGCCGCCGCAACCAAGGCCAATATGATCGCCACGACGACCAATCCCACCGTTGATAACATACTGGCAAATACCTGCCGCTGGGCCTCAAGCTTACCAACATTAAAATATTGCTTGTTCACATTCGTACGTGAACGCATGCCAGCAAGCAACGACCGCAACGCAAATAACAACGTTAGGCCAGCTAATGCAAAAATGATAATTCTAAGAATTGCACCAATTGTCAAACAGCTTTCTCCAAAACTACTTCAAATTCTTTTTCGCTTCATCCCAAAGTCTAAGCAGAGTTGCTTCATCCTGCTCTAATAAAACTAGCTGACTTTTGTGTGCTAACCGTTCAACTTCACGAAAGCGTTTTTCAAATTTTAGGTTCGCTTCTCGCAGTGCGATTTCCGCATCTACACCCAGCCATTTGGCTAAATTGACCGTTACAAACAGCAAATCGCCTATTTCTTCAGCTACATGTTCAGGGGTTTTCGCAGTGCGAACCTCATCCACTTCTTCCAGTAGTTTATCATAAACCCCTTCAATGTCTTCCCAGTCAAAGCCAACTTTACGAACCCTCTTCTGAATTTTTTGGGATTGGGCCAGCGCGGGCAAAACATTTTGAACCCCATCAAACACTGATTCAAATTCAGGTTCAGGCAACCCTTTTGCCGCCTTTTCTTGAGCCTTAATCTCATCCCAATTCAAAACAACTTGATCCGCCCCATCTACTGATTTGGTTCCCCAAACATGAGGATGCCGCCGAATGATCTTGGCATAAATCCCACCAATCACATCAGATAGGTTAAACAGCTCTTCTTCGGCCGCCATTTGGGCCTGCATAGTGATGTGTAGCAACAAATCACCCAACTCCTCTTGTAAGTTGTCCCAATCTTCCCGATCGATGGCATCAATCACTTCCGCCATCTCTTCTAAAAAGCCATCTCGCATCGACTGAGGGGTCTGTTTAATATCCCAAGGGCATCCATCAGGGCTACGTAAAATCGCAATCGCATCTGCAAAAGCGCTCATGTCACTTTTTACTTCAAGCGGCGGCACATACAACGACGTTAAATAGCTGGTAGCCTCACAGTGGTCGATTTCATATAGCATCACTCTCTCAACAACTTCATTATCTGAACCAGCGCCGTGCATCAACACCACCGAATGCTCTGGTGGATAAACGGCCATCAAAACTTCTTTCAAGTCGCTGGCAACCAATCGGCTATAAACCTGGCCAATCAGCACTGGAAAATCAGCATTCACGGCCGGGTACAATAAAGATGCAACGTCTAACGCATCATGCACCTGCAACCCATCCATCCCATCAATACCGGCCGCGGTTAAACACGGCTCGACAAAGCTCAACCCCGCCACAAACGAAAGCTCAACCCCATGCTCAGCAGCGGCTGTCTGCAAACGGGTTACCGTAGACTCACCCACATGCGGATGGCCCGGCACCGCATAAACAACGTCTCCGCTGCGGCCCAGCTCAATCAATTTTTCAGTGATGGTGTTGTAGACCGTCTCAAATTCAGCTTCGGCCTCATACAAATGGTCAAAGCTGTGCAAGGTTAGTTCGCTAGGCAAATCATCAACGGCCGGATGCTTGGCCGTACGCAGCCACACTTCAGGGGCATTTACCAGTCGATCCCACGCTTCACGGGTTAATAATCGGCCGTCTCCAGGGCCCAATCCAACTACTGTAATGCTCATTCAATCCTCCCAACCACAACATGATTTATCATGTTTAATAATTTAGCCCCCGATTTAAATCGATGCAAAAAAAAAGACGGGCCGAAACCCGTCTTCAAAGTATTTTTCTAATCTGAGCCGTTCAGCAAAACCTTAACGTTTGGTATAGGTTGGAGCTTTACGCGCACGTTTCAAACCAGGCTTTTTACGCTCTTTAACACGTGGGTCACGGCTAAGGTGTTTGCCTTCGCGCAGTTGTCCACGTAGCTCTTCGTCGTATTTCAGCAAAGCACGTGCCAATCCTAAACGTACCGCGTCAGTCTGGCCGGTCACACCGCCACCAGAAACCAATACGGTCACATCCATTTTGCCCAACATTTCAATGTCAGACAGAGGGCTGCTTAGAATATCGATGTCTCCCATACGGTTGAAGTAATCTTTTACCTCTTTACCATTCACGATGAATGAACCAGCCCCTTTGTTTTCGGGGTAGATACGTACACGAGCAGAAGCACTTTTACGGCGGCCAATTCCTTCAATATATTTTCCAAAATCTAGATCTTTCATTTTAGAATCTCCTACAGTTCAAGCACTTCAGGTGATTGAGCCTGATGCTTATGCTCTGAACCCACATATACTTTAAGTTTGGTCAACATTTGGCGACCAAGTACATTTTTGGGCAACATCCCTTTAACAGCCAATTTAATCGGCCGGGTAGGATGTTTGATCAACATATCTTTTAGAGATGTCTCACTTAATCCACCAGGATAGTTTGAGTGACGATAATAAATTTTTTGTTCAGTTTTACGACCAGTTACGGCGATTTTTTCCGCATTGATCACCACGACAAAGTCGCCAGCATCAACATTTGGTGCGTAAGTCGGTTTATGTTTACCTTTTAGCACTTGTGCAATTTCAGATGCCAAACGGCCAAGGGTTTTGTCAGTCGCATCGACCAACCACCATTTACGTTCGATATCTGCGGGTTTAGTTACAATTGTTTTCATGATATTTTCTCGGTTTATCTATTACGATAAAGCGTTATTTTCATCGAACTTCCGAATATTTAGTATGTCACCGATTCGAGGTAGAGGCCCCAGGGTGGAGCACTTGCGGCCGATCGACTTCGCTCTGCAGCATCTAATGCTTGCTTGAACTCATCTATCGTCCAACTACCATCTCCCACAAGTTTCAACGTGCCTGTAATGCTACGCACCATTCGGTACAAAAACGCATTCGCCTGAATGTAAAAAAACAGTTCGTTGTTCTCTTGAGTCCATTCGGCCACAAAAATTTCGCGTACCGTGTTGTTCCCTTGGGGCGGCATACCAAACGTGGCAAAGTCCTGCTCACCAATCAAATGGAGAGCCGCTTCGTTCATTAAATCTACATCTAAAGATTTAAATAATTGCCATTTTCGGTCCCGTGTCAACGGCCGCCGTGCTTTGCTACCACATAGTTCAATGTGATACCGATATGCACGCCGCTTTGCATCAAAACGTGGGTGAAACTCAGGTTCAGTAACCTCAACAGTCTGTACCGCTACATCCCAAGGTAAATGTGTATTGATGGCTAACATCAGCTTTGACATCGGATGCTTCCATGTTAGGTCAAATGCAATCACCTGACCCGTTGCATGCACACCACTATCAGTGCGGCCAGCTGCAACCAATGGAACCGTTCCTTGCCCTAACTTACTAAGAGCCTTCTCCAATTCACCTTGTACGGTACGAAACTCATCTTTCTGTCGTTGAAATCCGGCAAAATCACTGCCATCATATTCAACAACTGCGCGATAACGTCTAAGCTGAGTCCCGGTCATACTTAATATACGGTTTTTAAAGTTCGAGATGAAAGGTAACGATTATTACTCGCCAGCCTCATCTTCGTTTCCAACCAACTGCACCAATGCCATTTTCGCATTGTCACC
>JAHDEN010000018.1 GCA_020628815.1 Chloroflexota bacterium
GCGTTACCATGAAGATTCTAGACTTCCCCCGGCCGGATATCTGTGATCCCACGACGTGGGTTGAAACGGCCCGTGCGTTTCAACGAGCCGCCAACGAGCTAAATCATCCGGCCGTGTTGCTGGCAACGATGCATGAAAATTTGCCCGACTTTGTGGCTGAAGAAATGTTGGAGCACGGCATTACTCCGATGTTGGGGATGCAGGAGGCGTTTTTGGCGGCACTCGGTGCTTCAAAAGTATTTAAGGCTCAGCAAAGTGAGACGTATGAAGTTTTAAGTGTAAAGCCGCTGAATGATGGCGAGGTCACTACGCTGGATGAGTTTGAAAGTAAACGGCTGTTGGGTGAATTTGGGATTCCGGTTCCAGAATCGGCCGTTGTCACCGCTGAAAATGCCGGTGCCATTTCTGCTGAGATGGGGTATCCCGTCGTGCTAAAAGTTTTGTCGGCCGACATTGTGCACAAATCTGATGTGGGTGGAGTTCACGTCAATTTGCAATCTGCGGCCGAAGTTGCCCAAGCTGTCCAATCGATGGCTCATCTATCTGACCAGTTTTTGCTGGAAAAAATGGCCCCCAAACCGATTGTCGAGATGATTTTAGGCTTCACCCGTGATCCACAGTTTGGCTTGGCGTTGGTCGTTGGGGCCGGTGGTGTGCTGGTTGAGCTGTTTAAGGACAGTCAAACGCTGCTCTTGCCGGTCAGCCGTGAGGATGCGGAAAAGGCGATTGGGAAGTTGAAAATCGCTCCATTACTCGATGGGTATCGTGGGCAACCTCCAGCTGATAAAGAAGCTTTAATTGATGCAATTGTGGCATTGTCACAGTTTGGCGAGGCTTATGCTGACTCTTTGGTTGAGGTTGATGTGAATCCGCTGTTTGCTCTGGAAGATGGGGTGATTGCGGTTGATGGTGTTGTACGTTTGGTGAAATAAAATCTTATGACTGATTCTTTAAAAGTAGTAAAAAACGGAAAAATTTTAGAAGTAACGCTAGACCGGCCGAAGGCGAATGCCATTGACAACGCCACAAGTCGTGCAATGGGCGATCTGTTCGCTGAATTTCGTGATGACCCCGAATTGCGTGTGGCGATCTTGACCGGTGGGGGCGAACGCTTCTTTTCGGCCGGATGGGACTTGAACGCCGCGGCCGACGGTGCCGCCATCGACGGAGAGTACGGTGTTGGCGGTTTTGCTGGGATCACCGAAATGCATGACTTGAACAAACCGGTCATTGCCGCTGTGAACGGCATGGCCGTGGGTGGTGGATTTGAGCTGGCGCTCTCCTGCGACATGATTGTTGCGGCCGATCACGCCCAGTTTTTCTTGCCCGAAATTTTTATCGGAATTGTGTCTGACGCTGGCTCGTTTAGATTGCCAAAACGGGTGCCGTATCACATCGCCATGGAGATGTTGCTGACCGGCCGACGGATGGACATGGAAGAGGCGCAGAAATGGGGTTTGGTCAACGCGGTTGTGCCGCAAGATCAACTGATGGCAAAGGCACGTGAGTACGCTGAGACGATGATTCAAGGGGCCCCGCTGTCACTAGCGGCCGTGAAAGAACTGACCCGTGCCACGGCCAACATGAGCATGGAAGAAAGCTACGCCTTTATGCGTTCGGGCAAAGCTGAAATCTACGACAAAATGCTGGCCTCGGCCGATGCTGAAGAAGGGCCAAAAGCGTTTGCTGAAAAACGTGATCCTGTTTGGACAGGCGAATAAATTATGGATTTATATAAACTGTTTGATGCCCAATCGATCTGTGTAGTCGGCGCCAGCGCCCGTGAAGGGAGCTTTGGCGGCACTGTGCTCAAAAACTTGGTCGATTACGGCTATCCGGGTCAGTTGATGGGAGTTCATCCCAAAAACAGCGAGGCGTTTGGCGTGCCGTGCTACCCATCCTTAACAGACATTCGTCAAGTGCCTGACTGCATCGCACTTGCGGTAGCAAACCACCATTTGCTGGGGTATTTAGAAGAGGCGGGTGAGTTAGGCGTGGGGGCGGCCGTTGTGTTTGGCGACCCAACTGTCGGTGCGGGGCGTGATCCCGAACTTGAAGGTCAAATCGCTCAGGTTGCTAAAGATTACGATATGGCCGTTTTGGGAGCCAACGGGATGGGCTACTACGCGCTACCCAACGGTATCGTCATCTCAGGGTACCCGGTTGATCCACAGAAAAAATCGGGCAGCGTGGCTCTGATCACCCATTCAGGCACTATCTTTGATTCGATGACCCAAAACAATCGGGACGTTGAGTTCAACTATGTGATTTCGGCCGGAAATGAGACCTGCCTGACGGCGGCCGACTATCTAAATTTTGTACTTGATGACCCTAGCACCAAAGCGGTGGCGATGTATTTGGAAACAGTGCGGGATCCTGTGCTGTTCCTTGCAGCGCTCCGAAAGTCTGTCGAAAAAAAGATCCCCATCATTGTCTTAAAAACGGGGTTGAGCGAACGGGGGCAACTTATGGCGCAGGCCCACACTGGCGCTTTGGCCGGTGGTGCTGAAGCGTATGGGGCACTGTTTGAAAAATATGGGGTGCGCCAATGTTTTACATTGGACGAGATGATGGACACGGTGGAACTGTTTAGCATGATCCAACGCTTGCCAACACCCAATGTTACCGCGCTGATGGAGTCCGGCGGAGAACGGTCGATGCTGGTTGATATCGCCACCGATGTCGGGGTAAGCCTGACTGAGTTAAACGCTGAAACGAATAGTAAGCTGTTAACCATCCTTGAAGATGGGGTTGAGCCAGATAACCCGCTTGATGCCTTTGGCTCTGGTCATAACGTGCAGGACACCTATCGGGACTGTTTGTTGGCGATGGATGCTGATCCAGAAACCGGCCTGCTCTGTTTGGCCGTGGATTTGGCCCGTGACAGCTACCTGTCGCACGATTATGTGAATGGGGCGATGGAAGCTTTGCCAAAGATTACGAAGCCGTTTGCCGGTTTGGTTAACCTGACGGCCGGGGCGCACGACGGGCTGATGGCTCAGCTGCGGGCCAACGGTGTGCCGGTTTTGATGGGGACGGAAACGGGAATGAAAGCGATACGGCATTTGGCTGAATTTACCGCTTTTGCCGCGCAAGATCACAGTTTTGCCCCGCTTGACACGGGGGATAAAACGATTGTGCAGTTAGGCGAAAAACCGCTGGGTGAATTTGGGGCCAAACAGCTTTTGGCCGGATATGGCCTGCCGGTGCCACCTGAAAAAGTGGTCCAATCGGCCGACGATGCCGTCGCTTTCGCCGATAAAATCGGCTATCCGGTGGTGTTGAAAACGGCCGCAGACGGACTCTTGCACAAATCTGAAGCGGACGGCATTCGATTGAATTTGAAAGATGGCGAGGCTGTCCGTGCGGCTTATGCCGATTTGAACGAACGGTTGGGACCGGCCGTACTCATCACCCCGATGGCTGATTTGAGTAGTGGGGTTGAGATGCTGTTGGGCATGAACAACGATCCGCAGTTTGGCCCGATGCTGGTGATTGGGCTGGGCGGTATTTTTGTTGAAATATTTAAAGATGCGGTGACGGTGATGCCGCCGTTGACCGGTGACAAAGCGGCCGATGCGTTACGAAAACTCAAAGGATTCCCGTTGTTAGATGGGGCGCGCGGCCGGGAAAAAATGGATGTTGCTGGGCTAATCGATACGATTTTGGCCTTTGACGCTTTTGTGGCTGATTACGGCCATCAGTTGGCTGAGATCGACATCAACCCGCTTTTGGTAACGGCCGAATGGTGTCAGGTGTTAGATGCCTTATTGATTCCAAAACCGGAATGATACAAATTGCCCATTTTTGATGCATGAATAAATGCTGATTCGTTTATCCTCTAATTATTAAATGACTTTAGACAGTTTTGATTGGAGGTTTTATGAACAGTGAAAGAAAAGGGTGTGGCTTGATCGCCATCCCGATCGGTTTAATCATATTTTTTGGCGCATTTTTTGTGGTTTGGAGCAACGAAGGGCGCGTTGATTTATCTGTACTCGCAGAAGAAAGTATTCCGGTGACCGGTGATAGTTTTAGCCCAGAAAATGACGGTAAGTTGGTTGCACTGTCGGGCACGATTGAATCGGACAGTTTGTTGGGCGATGATCCGTATTTAAAACCGGTTTCTGCTATTCAGTTAGTGCGTAATGCAGAAATGTATGCGTGGGATGAAAGCGGAGATGAAGAAGATGGGTATTCATACCGCAAAGTTTGGACAAGCTCGCCAGAAAATAGCGACAATTTTGACCGACCGGCCGGGCACAATAACCCACCGATGGAGATAAGAAGCCAGACGTTTAAAGTACCCGAGGCATCGATTGGCCGTTATACCGTTTTGCCCAACGAGATGATCTTTGGACAAGTTGATGATCTGGCTATCTCTGAAGGGATGGTCAGCGGCGGCCGGGTAAGTGAAAACTTTTTTTACAACGGGAACGCATCCCCAGAATCGCCCGAAATTGGCGATATCCGCATCAGCTACTCTGCATATGCGGCCGATCAATTTACAACGGTGTTTGGCGAACAGCAGGGTGACAGTGTCATTAGCTGGACCGATGGAGAATCGATAATCTATCGGGGATATGCGCTAGATCGACAAGGTGGTATCGACGCGTTGCGCACAGAGTATTTAACCGCTTTGTGGGGCGTTCGCGCCGCATCGCTGGCGATGTTTTATATCGGGTTATTGATGGCTGTAAGTCCTCTGACGAACATTCTGGGCTATATCCCGATTTTGGGGAATGTGGGTAAGCGGGTGATCGCTTTTGCTACGTTTGTCGTTGCGTTTGTGGTCTGGCTAATCACGTTGATTATCGCGATTCTTTTGCACAATTTAATCGCGTTGATTGTTGTTTTAGCAATTGTGGGCGGGATCGGATATTTCGTTTGGTCCAAACGGAACCAGGAAAAATCGCCCGAAGATTTAGATTACGGAACGACCGGGTAGTTTCTGCCAACTATTCGCGGCAGTGATAAACCGGTTCGTTTTAAAAAGGCCTTTTGGCTGATTAGGAGAATAAAAATGAACTATGAAGTCTTTATTACTGCCGCGATAACCGGCGCAGGTGCAACTCAAGATAAGCACCCTGATCTACCCATCACACCTGAACAAATCGCTAATTCTGCGATTGAAGCGGCAAAAGCTGGGGCTGCGATTTGCCACTTTCATGTACGTGATCCTAAAACAGGTGTTGGCTCACGCGATGTCGGTTTGTATACCGAGGTGTTTGAGCGCTGTCGTGCGGCCGATGTTGACATGGTGATCAACTTTACGGCCGGGATGGGTGGCGATCTGGTGTTTGGCGCGGGCAACAACCCATTGCCGCTAGATGAAGCTGGAACTGATATTGCGCCACCTCTGGAACGCTTAGCCCATGTTGAAAAACTGCTGCCAGAAATTTGTACGCTCGACTGTGGCACGATGAACTTTGCGGCCGGTGGCGATTATGTAATGGCCAACACGCCGGGCCAGCTTGAGATCATGGCTAAACGGGTTCAAGAGCTGGGCGTTAAACCAGAGCTTGAAGTCTTTGACTACGGTCATCTGGTTTACGTTAAAGAGCTGATCCGTTTGGGCTTGCTCGATGATCCGATTTTGATTCAACTGTGTATGGGAATCCCGTATGGTATGCCAAACGATGCGTTGACACTGGCGACGATTGCGAGCCAAGTGCCGGCCGGATCGATTTATTCAGCTTTTTCTGTTGGTCGGATGCAGCTCCCTTATGTGGCGATGGCGGCGGCTGTAGGCGGAAACATCCGTGTAGGTTTGGAAGATAACTTGTATTTGGATCGGGGCGTGTTTGCAACCAATGCTCAGTTGGTTGAGCGGGCGGTTAACATCTTGTCAAACATGAATGTCAAAGTCATGGGGCCAGATGCGGTGCGAGAGAAATTAGGCTTGAAGAAAAACTAGGCTCTATAATTTTGATTGATAAAGCTCTTGCTGGTGAGAATCGGCGAGAGCTTTTTTTATACCCGTTTGACCCAATAAACCCCTTCGGCCGTGGAGCCGTCCCGAAAGGTGCGTAAATCTGGATGACAGGCGAACCCCAGCTTGATTTTAATTGCATAGTTTTCCGCTTTGCTAATATCGCTCCGCGAGCGAACCTGAAAGACTCCTAACTCGGCTGCTTGTTCAAGCGTAAACTTTTGTAGTCGAGTCCCTATCCCTCGATTACGCCAAGCCTGTATTACATGCAGTCCGCGAATCTTGGCTTCGTGCAAGGTGCCTCCGTCTTTATCTAAAACGGGGGCAATTCCCATTTCTGGGCCGATGGGTTGGATTAGAAACACATGGTAGCCAACTATTTCATCAGTTGGGCTGATGGCCACGGCCGCGTAAAAATCTCTGGGTTCATCATCTATAAAAACATAGGGCGAATCACCCAAGAATTTTGACAATGCTTTGAGTTCATCCCAACGTGAATGGGATTCGTCCCAGAATTCAAGAACGGCGGTAGGATCAAACAATCGGTTTTTCCTCCATTAACCCAACTAGGTTCCCGTCTGGGTCGCGCAAAAAGGCTAGCCAAAGCTCATGATCTGGCATTTTGGCTGCTAATTCAGGGCCGCGCTCGGCCGTGCCACCTGCGCCAACGATCCGCTCATAAGTCGATTCAATATCCCCAACTTTGAAATAGAGAACTGAATTGTTGCCGATTTCTGCACCACCACCCTGAGGCGTGGTTAACATGATTCTGGTGTTGCCTGACTGCAAAAACGCGAGATTGGGACCCGCATCAAACAGGAAATCTAACTGTAAAAGGTCTTTATAAAATGGGGCAGTTTTAGCCACATCGCTCACAGTAATAGCAATTTGCCCGATGATCGGGCTTGAATTTGAACTCATTTAGATACTCCTAATTGTTTGTTTGCTCAGTTTATTGTCTGCATTTTCTACCTTCAGGCCAGTGTTACTCCTATGATGGCGGCCGGAGGAAACAAATATGACACCTTGCCATGGCAATAGTTTTCGCAAAAGAAATTTCTGTAGCATAAAATTCTGCCATGGGTGATTATCGGCAGGTTCCAAGATTAGACATTTACTTAGCGGTACTTTTTGCGATTGTTTCATATTTTATTTTGATTCAAAACGATGAGCACATTTTTCCGTCTGATGCTCAATGGGCCATTCACCTTTACTCAAGTATTGTTTATGAGGGGAATACAGATTTAGATGAATTCCGGCCGCAGTTAGAAGATCGAAATTTTCATTCTGCCCGAGTCTATAACGAGACTGCATACTCATATTTTCCGATTGGAACCCCGATATTTTTAACCCCCGTCCTATTTGTTTTAGAAAAAGGATTTGTGGATTTTGAGGGAGAGAATTTAAACGAATATTTGCAAACTAGTTTTGGGAAAGATTCGGTTAATTTAAAGCTTCATCTGCTTTCTGCTTCGGTTGCGGTTGCCTTGACCGGCTCGTTTCTCTACCTTATCGGGCTATATTACGTACCAAGGGGATATGCGCTACTTCTTGCGTTTGTCTTTATTTTTGGATCAACAGCCTACTCAACCGCCAGCCGGGCGCTGTGGCAGCATGGCCCATCGATTTTAACTTTAGCAGTTTCGTTGTGGCTGCTTGTGCGGGCCGAACATGGGAAGAAAGGGCTTGCTCTTGCGGGATTTATGTTGGCGTGGGCTTATTTGATCCGGCCGAGTAATAGTGTGCCTATCGCGTTGATTACGGCGTACATCTTTTTTTATCACCGGTCATATTTCATCAAGTTTATTTTATGTAGCCTGCCGCTTGCCATTCTGTTTTTTGCCTACAACCTAAACATTTATGATCAATGGCTTCATCCTTACTATGCAGCCTCACGGCTTGGCATTACACCCACCTTCTATGAAGCATTACTGGGAAACTTGGTTAGCCCCGCCAGAGGGTTATTCGTTTATTCATCTTTTCTGTTGCTTTTGATTCCTATGATTTGGATGGGGATAGCCAAGCGTAAATTTGAGCCCCTGGATTGGATACTGCTTGCAATTGTGACGTTGCATTGGATTGCCATATCGATGTTTGCCCACTGGTGGGGTGGATATTCATACGGACCAAGATTATTTACAGACATGCTTCCGGTATTGTTTTTGCTGTTTGTGCGTAATTTTCTGCACGTGGTTCCTGAGTTTGATCGAACCAGTATCCCGAGCAAAGTGATGAATGGCCTTTTGATAGGACTGTCGGCCGTGAGTGTGACTATCCATCATGTGGGGGTGGTCAATCAGGCCGGTTGGAGCTGGAACAGTCTGCCAACTTCGATCGACCAATTTCCCGAAAGACTTTGGGATTGGAGTGATATTCAGTTTCTTCGGCCGCTTAAAGACCCCAACCGCATAGGGTTAGCAGTGATTGGCAATCAGCCAGAGGAAGGCTTAACAAAGCTTGAGCTACAGTTGGGTAATGTTGGATCTTCTGACAAGTATTGGGACATCTACGTAATTGAAGGGGTCACGTTGTACCCAGATTTTTATTTTGATAACAAACTTGATGATTCTAAGAATCTGATTGCTAGATACAATTTTCCAATTACCTCAAACACATCTCACCCAATTAGCCTTACTTTCCCCCATGAGTTAATGAAGGATAGTGATTTCGCCTTAAGGGTCGATATGCTTGAAGAGGATGGACAGGTGATTAACAGTGGGGTTATCCCGCTTGATCAATTAATTCCTCTGGGGTCTTTTGAGCAAGCTGGTCGCGCAAACAATCTAAAACTCCTGTATGGGCAAGGGTGGTATCCAAGAGAGTTTGCGGGTGAGTTTGAGTATCGCTGGACAAAGTCACCGGCCACTATTTTTTTATATTCTGAGACCGATCAGACCAAGGAGCTGGAGCTAGTATTTGGGGAGATGTTTGACCCAGCTGCTGAAAATGGAAAAGGGAACACGGGGAAAATGACTGTCACAACTGAGTCTGGCCCAGCTTTGGAATTTGAGGTGCAAAATGGGGTTCCGCTGGTAACAACGGTCGATCTGGTTGAGGGATATAACCAGATCGAAATTAAGCTAGAGACCGGTAACTTTTCACCCGCAGACTTCAATGCAGGGGATTCTGATCGACGACTTCTGAGCTTTATCACCAACAAAGTTGAGTTGAGATAAAAGTTGATAAGCTGTGTCTGCAAGCGGTGAGGCGAGTTGACATTAGATTTGGGGGGTCCTGTAGTACCAATATTGCATAGCTCTTGCTCCAGAGACCCTTATACTTGTAATGCGGTAAAACCGGCCTAACCATTTATCATTCAGGTACGTCATCTCTATGAACAATTTTTCATCTAACCTATTTGCAAAACGGCTGTTAGCCATCTTTTTTATTGTTACAGCCTTGCTGCTGTCTTTATCTGTTTTATTTGCGGATGGGGCTTTTCTAGAAGCGGCTACGGCCGAAATTAGCGTGATGGCAAACAGTAACATTGATGCGGAGCTGGCTCGTACACAAATTTTGTCGGGGGTTGTTCAGCTACAGAATGGGGGAACATCTGGTGCATTGTTGGCGTATGGTGATACAGCTTATGTGATTGCTGACGTGCCAAATAAAGATCAGTACAGCCCGATGATTGTGGCAGCCGGTTGGGGAACCGGCCGGGTAATGGCGATGGGGCACAGCGGCTGGCCGGATATGGATTCGCTGGGGGACTTGGTGGATAACGGTCAGTTTTACAAAAATAGCTTGGCTTGGTTGGCCGATAACGCTGATAAATCGATCAACATTGTTTTGACCAGCAACACGTCGGCCGAAACTTGGCTCACGGCCCAAGGGTATACCAACATCGTGACAATAAGCTCTTCAAACAGCTATACAACCGCGTTGGTTGGCGCAGATGTACTTATTGGTGCAATCGGAACCTCTGTGCCGCAGATAGATTTAGACAATATCGAGGCGTTTGTGACAGCGGGGGGCGGCTTTTTTGCGGCCGACACCAGCTGGATTTACGGGCCATACTATCAACATATTTCTGAGGCTCCGGTCAACTTGCTGCTACGGGATGCAGGCATCGGTTTTTCGGACGACTATGACTATTATTCAGGAACGACTGAGCCGGTGAGAGCGGTAAGCCAAACGACCAGCGCAGACATTGCCGACATGCTCACCAATCCGATCAGCTATACAGAGCAAGAACAAACGACCCTGTTTGAACTGTTAGATCGCATCTATCGAATTTTGCCTGACGCGGACCCCCTAATTACACAGTTTGATGGGATTTTGACCGCTCAGTTTGAATCCTATAGCCCCACGCCTAATAACCCGATTAGCGATTTGTTTGCCCAAGCGGTGTTAAAACGGGAAGCCGACTTTCTTGCCAACACGCCGGTTGAAGACGTTGTGGTGCACCGTGTGGCGGAAGAAATTTATGGGATTGTGCCGATCACCGTCCCAAGGGTAACGGAAACCGTCACGCTTGATACATCAATCTCTCGCTGGCACGCTACCGGGCTGTACGCCAATGCGGGTGAGGTGGTGACTGTTACGGTTCCGGTGTCGATGACGGGGCAAGGATTCACCATTCGGATCAATGCACATTCGGACGATATTTCCCCTCGGGATAGTTGGGAACGGCCGCCGGTTGTCCACCGCTCGTTTGAAATTACGAGCACCGTAACCGAAGTTGCTAGCGGCTTTGGTGGGCTAATCTTTCTAGATTTTGGATCAACGCCGGCCGATATCGGGTTGGTTGAAGTTGTGATCGAAAACGGGGTAGAAGCCCCATATTTTGATCTTAGCAAACACACCGATCGGGATTGGGGGGTCTTTTTACGGCAGCGACCTGCGCCGTATGGGGTGTTTGTCTCTGAAAATTTGATTGTGTCGCTACCCAAAGCGCATATCGAGTCAGCCGATTTAGAATCTCCAACTGAGTTAATGACATGGTGGAGCGAAACGGTAGGCATGCAGGATGATTTATCTGATCAAACCCAATTCCGCACCAGCCCAGAGCTAGCCAATGTCGATGTCCAAATTTCGGCCGGAGCTGCCCATTCAGGATACCCGTATCAAATCTATGAAAAACATTGGGGGAACCTAGCAGATTGGGACAGCTTGAAAGAGCAAGGCTCTTGGGGAGACTTTCACGAATTGGGTCATAATCATCAGCGGGGCTGGTGGACGTTTGACGGCGATGTAGAAGTTTCAGTTAACATTTTTTCAAATTATTCGTTAGAAACCCAGGCCGAAAATCCCGATCTCAGTTCCGGTTGGGGCTACTCGGTTGATCCTGTGCTGGTGATCAAGAGAGCCAATCAGGCGGTTTTGACCGGAAGCACATACACCAGCAAAATTGAGCGCTGGCCGTTCTGGTTCCAGCTGGCTGATGGATTTGGTTGGGACACGTACAAGGCGGTTTTTAGCGGATACGAGGATGACAACAAAAAAAATCAGGCCGCTTTGCCCACAACCGATCAAGAAGAAAAAGAGCAGTGGTTGGTCCGCTGGTCTCAGCAGGTCGGCTATGATATGTCCCCGTTTATGGTTGATACGTGGGGGTTGCAGGTGGGACAAGCAGCGCTCGATCAAATTGCCCATTTGCCGAAATGGATGCCGCTGGAGGGAGAACCGATTGAACTGATTGTCCCGAAAGGGGGTTCAGCATCGGTCAATATTAGCGATACGATTCACTCAATGGCAGGGATGACGTTGACGGCCGTTGGCAAACCCACCGCCGATGTTTTAACCGTCGATGGCGATGTTTGGACCTATACTCCGTCGATTTCGTCTACCGCTGTGTCTGATCAATTTACCTACACGGCGGTGTCAAACGTTGGCAATAGCCGCACGTTTACTGCAACAGTTGTGATCACGAACCGCGGTGTGTTGCGTGAAACTTGGCTCGGTGTGAGCGGCGGAACCGTCGCTGATTTAACTTCGGCCGCTGCTTACCCAGATAGCCCAGACGAAGTCACGGTTTCGGCCGATTTTGTTGCCCCAACCGGGGTTGCAGATAGCTACGGAACCCGCATGCGGGCTTGGTTGCGGCCGACTGTTAGCGGTTCCTACACTTTTTCTATCGCATCTGACGATGAGGGGGCGTTGCTGATGAGCAGTGATCATTTGGCAGCTAATGCGGTTCAGATTGCAACTGTAACCGGCTGGTCAGATGAGCAAGACTGGAACGGTGCATCAGAACAGACGTCAGAATCGATTGAGCTAGTTGCTGGAAATAATTACTACATCGAGGCGTTGATGAAAGAAGATGGAGGTGGCGACCATCTGTCTGTGGCGTGGGCAGGGCCTGGGATTGAGCAGCAGGTTATCCCCGGAGAATTTTTGCGGCCGTATGTGACAGGGCCGATTTTCCAACCCCCTGTGGCAAGTAGTGATGTGATTCAAACGGCCGAAGATCAACCGATAACATTTGATCTATTGGGCAACGATTATGACATCGATGGAGACACCGTCTCACTTGTGGGTGTTGAAACCGGCTCGCATGGGGTGTATGAAATCAACGACGGAATGCTTGCCTATACTCCCACGCTCAACTATTTTGGCACAGAACAGCTGGTGTACACCGTCACAGATTCACTTGATGGCACATCAACCGGCTCTATTTCACTTACCGTTACGCCAGTTAATGATGCACCTGTAGCTGAAAATGATGTGATCGGGGTAAAAATCGATCAAACGGTAGAAGTAGACGTTTTAGGCAATGATTCAGACATTGAAGATGCAGAGTTGACGGTTGTTTCAGTGAGCCCCGCTAATGTTGGCACGGTTGAACTAGCTGGTGGGATTGTGCGATACACACCCGCAGCAGGTTATGCGGGGCCAGATAGTTTTAGCTATACGGTTGCAGACTCTGGCAGCGAGACTGATACAGGAACTGTCACTATTACTGTTTCGGCCGATGGCGGAATCGTTTACCGCATTTATCTGCCCGTCGGGTTGCGGTAAGAACCTCAATTTTGTTTAAGAATTTTGCCGCAGATAAACGCTAATTTTCGCGGATAGTCAAAACTAATCTGGGCAAATTTATGAGAATATGTGGTCAAAAATTGCCCGCAATGCTTATCCGGAACCCAAGTTTGATAGGTGTTGAATCGCCTGTTGTATGCCATCTTCTTGCCTGATTTTTGTGCCGATTTGGGCTGCCCGTTGTTGAATCGATTGGTCTGAGACAAGATCGTGCAATCCAGCCGTCAACGTTTCAACCGTTAGTTTTTTGCGGCGAACCGGTTTTGGCCCTGTTCCTAAATCATAAACACGGCTGCCCCAAAAATGCTGATCGGCAAAGTAGGGGACAACAAATCCCGGTTTGCCCGCCCGCAGCCCGGCCGAAGTGGTGCCTGCGCCCCCATGATGCACAACCCCTGCCACCTGATTAAATAGCCAGCTATGAGGAATGTCCCCTGACTGTAAATAAATTGAATCTGGTAAATCATTGGCCTGCAAGTTGGCCCATCCGGCCGAAAGGACACAGCGCACGCCTGATTGTTTGACCGCGTTCACGATCAGATTTGCCAGCTTGTCCGGCTCAGCATCCACCATCGATCCAAACCCCAAATAGACGGTTATTGCAGGATCAACGTTTAAAAACTGCTCAAGCTCTGCCGGTGGCCGCCACGTATCATTTGCATTTAAAAACCAATATCCGGTTGTGGTATGCCCGCTGGGCCAGTCGGCCGGTTGCGGCACCACCGTAGGGCTGTAGGCGTGCAGCGTTAGTGTGTTATCCAACTTGTGATAGGGGCCCCAAAAGCGCTCTTTTGGCAACCCCAAGCGGTTAACGCGCCATTTTTGGGTGATGGCTCGGAACGGCTGCCACATGACTTGCTCAACAAATTTATAGGAAAATCGGTTATAGCCCCGGGTTAACGCGGGTAATCCCAAATTGAGCACCGGTGACCCGGCCGCTGGAAAGTCGGCCGTTTGACCCATTATCGGCTGTAGATGTACCATCACCGCAGGGATTCCCCATTTTTCAGCTAAGTGAAACGAAAGCGATCCGAAAAGAGAATACAAAATCAAGCTGCTCCCATCGAGTGCAACTTCGATTTCGGAAAGCATTTGTTCAAACGTCGGCTTGCCTAATTTGATCAGATTGGTGATTAGCGCCAATGGATTTTGGTCCGATTGGAGCCACGCCTGCCCATCCTCGCTTTGTAGCAGTTCCAGTGGATCTGTACTCAGCCCCACGAAATCGATACCGTACTGATCTGCATACGGCCGATACCGTTCGGCCGTCACCAAGCGAACGGCTCGGCCGGATTTTTTGAGACCCGCGGCGAGGGCTAAAAATGGTTGTAGGTCGCCCCGTGATCCGATGGTTAGCAAAGTGATCATTGCGTGAAAATGTAGATGAAAAAGGTTTATATACCAAATGGCTAAATATTTGTTTAGCCGTTTTGGTTAGAATGATGAAATGGCGCAAAAACAAACCGGCAACACCGTATCTGGGAACACCAATTTAGAAAACAACATAAAAACAATTTCGCGGATTGCGATGCCTTGCTTGGTACTGCTTTCGTTGCTCGGTATTGCTTATTTTTTCTGGAATGTAACAACACTTACGAACCGATACTCTCAAGAGATCGCTCTCCGAGATGCGATTCGTTTTCATACCGCCATCAACACCTTCCGGAATTACTATAGCACGCAGATTGTTGGTTCTTTGTCAGATAGCGATGTCGACTTTACTCATGACTATGTTGAAATAGACAATGCGCTCCCACTGCCTGCAACGCTAACGCGCGAACTGGGGCAAGATTTATCCCTTGCTTCAGCGTCGTCCATGAATTTTTATAGTGATGATCCTTTTCCATGGCGAGAACCGGTTAATGCGGCCGATGATCCTTTTCTGGCTGAAGCCCTTGTCTACTTAAGAACCAATCCAAACGAAGTTTATTTTGAAACTGAAACCGATCCAGAAACGGGGGAGCGCTTTTTACGATATGCGACTCCCAGTGTAATGGGGCAGACCTGTGTTGATTGCCACAACAATCATCCTGACTCACCCCGAAAAGATTGGGAGGTTGGAGATGTGCGAGGGATTTTAGAAGTTTTGGTCCCGGTTTCATCCCTTTCACTAATGGGGGCAAATGAGGCAGGAAGCCAAATCGTCATCGCTAGTTTGCTGTTATTGCTGTCAACTTTTGGCTTAATTGTGAGCGGTTATTATTTTAGAAACTTGTCGTTGAAAGCGATCGAAGAGAAATCGCAATCGCTAGAAGCTGAGGTGGCTGAGCGGATTATGGCTGAGGCACGTTTATTATCAGCTAAAGAAGAGGCGCAGCAGGCCAATCTTGCTAAAAGCCGCTTTCTGGCAACGATGAGCCACGAACTGCGTACCCCCTTAAATGCGATTATCGGATACAGTGAATTGCTGGAAGAGGAAGCTGAGGATGATAATGATGAGGATCTTCAGAATAATCTGGGCCGTATCACACGATCCGGCCGCCATTTGCTCACCATCATCAACGATATTTTGGACCTGTCAAAAATCGAAATCGGCCGGTTAGATGTGGCCCCTACTCAAGTAGAGCTAGCGGGTGTCATGCAGTATATTGATGACCTTATGACGGTTCTAATCACCAAAGAATCTATTCGCTTTGAAATGATATCTGACGGTCAGGTTGATATCTTTTTGGCAGATGAAACTCGGCTGCGTCAAGTGCTGTTTAACTTGCTAAGTAATGCTGCAAAATTTACCACGGCAGGATCGATTACGTTGCTGATTAACAAAATCAGAATTGATGGGTTGCCGATGGTTCAATTTACAGTTGAAGATACCGGCATCGGAATGTCTAAAGAGAATATTCAGCACATTTTTAATCCGTTTGTTCAGCTAGAATCTGGGACAGATCGAAAATATCAGGGGTCTGGATTAGGTTTAGCGATTACGAAAAATCTGTGCGAGCTTATGAATGGGGAAATATCGGTTGAGAGCCAACTGGGGGTTGGCACCATGTTTACGGTGTTGTTGCCGATAGAAGATCAGGGTGAAAAACCGTATTTCAAAAGACGTGAGAAAGAGCCTGTTTGATGGGATGGGTGATCTGAGCCAGGCGGGGTAGAATTCTAAAAACTTGTTTGTGGAGTTGGTAGAATATGCCGAAAATTACCCCGATGGCGGAGAAAAAAGTGAGTGCTGGTGCCTTTGAGATCTGGTACAAAGCTGAGCAGCTTGTCGCCCAAGGTCAAGATATTATTCGTTTAGAGATTGGTGAGCCTGATGTTCCTACCCCAAATCATATTGTAGAAGCTGCTGAAAAAGCGATTCGAGCCGGCCGAACCGGATATGTTAGCTCGGCCGGGACCCCTGGCTTACGCAAAGCGATTGCAGACTATTTGACCCGAACCCGAAACGTGACGGCAAATGCTGACAATGTCGTTATTGCTCCTGGTGTGAAAGGGGCGCTGTATGCGGCCGTGATGACAACGGTTCCGGCCGGGGGTGAGATTCTGGTGCCAGACCCCGGTTACCCGATGTATCAATCGATCATGGCTTATGCAGATGGCACTGCGATCCCTTATCCGTTGCAGGCTGAAAATCGGTTTCAACCAGATCCGGCCGCAATTGAGAGCCTCATCACCCCCAAAACAGCTGCAATTTTAATTAATAGCCCCGGGAATCCGACAGGGACCCTGATTGAACCGCAGGTGATGGAACAAATTGCGGCGATTGCGGTGAAACATGATTTATGGGTGCTGTCAGATGAAGTGTATGCCCAGATTTATTTTGGGGATCAGTTCCCTGTTAGCCCGGTGGCTTATCCTGGAATGGCGCAACGAACCATTGTGTTAGACGGTTGTTCCAAAGCGTATAACATGACCGGCTGGCGGGTTGGGTTTGGTCTGTATCCAGATGCTCTGGTTGAACCGGTGATTCAGTTGGCCGTGCACACCCACTCTTGTTTGCCCCCGTTTGTTATGGATGCGGCCGAAGAAGCGTTTAATGGGCCACAAGATTGTGTGGCTGAGATGCGAACGCTGTATAAAGAACGGGCGGCTGTGGTGTGTGACAAGCTGGCAACGGTGCCTCAGATCAGCGCCATCCGGCCGGATGGCGCGTTTTATGTGATGGTCGATGTGTCAGGAATCGCTGGTAAAGATGATCGGAAAGCGGCCGAGATTGTTTTAAACGGCGGCGTTGCGCTGTTGCCCGGCAGCGGCATGGGGAAGCAGAGTGAAGGCATGTTCAGGATATCGCTGACTCAACCGGCCGAAGTGATTAACGAGGCGGTTGATCGGATGATTAAGGCATTAACTGACTAATTCTTGGTTGGGCTGATAACGAAGGGGGCAGTCTTTGATAAGCACAGCGGAACGGCGTGCTGACAAAAATAATTTGACACGATAAGGAGATCGTAGATCAATCTTGATTGGTCTGAACGCAGAGCGATATGATTGCAGGTGAAGCATTAATAAAATTACTCGAAAAATACGAGGTAGACACGATTTTCGGCATCCCCGGCGTACACACGCTAAATGCCTATCGTGAATTCCCAACCAGCACAATTAAACATATTTCGGTGCGGCATGAACAGGGGGCTGGGTTTGCGGCCGATGGATACGCTCGTGCTACCGGCAAACCGGGTGTCTGCTTGATCATTTCTGGACCGGGGGTAACCAATATCACAACCCCGTTAGGGCAAGCTTGGGCTGATTCGATCCCGATGCTGGTGATCTCTAGCGATAATCCCACTAGTTCCCAAGGCAAAGGATATGGGCTGTTGCATGAAGTCACTGATTTAGCGGCCGTCACAGCACCGTTGACCGCGTTCTCGGCTACAGCCAAAACTGCGGCCGAGATTCCGGAGCTAATCGCTAAAGCCTATGACTCATTTGCAACTCAGCGCCCTCGGCCGGTACACATCGTTATCCCAACAGACGTTTTAGCTGAAGAGGTGGCCGAAGAATGGGAAGCTGTGCTGCCCGGCAGTCGGCCGGGGCCAGATCAAGCTCTGGTTGAACAAGCGGCCGATTTGTTGATTGGGGCTCAAAATCCCCTGATCATTCTGGGTGGGGGTGCTTTAGACAGCGGCCAAGATGTGCAGGCTTTAGCCGAATGGCTTCCGGCGAAGATCATTAGCACCAATAACGGTAAGGGGATTGTGCCAGACGGTCATCCGCTGAATTTGGGGTCGATTGTGAGCCGTGCGGCCGGTCAAGATGCGGTGGCTGCGGCCGATGTGATTTTGGCGCTGGGGACTGAACTGGCTGAAACCGATAGCTATATTGAGCAATACGCCATCAGCGGCAAGATAATTCGAGTGGATATTGATGCGGAGCAATTTGAGCGGGAATACCCGACCGAGATCGGAATTTTGGCAGATGCGGCACAAACAGCAAATGGAATCTTAAACAGCGTAATTGCGCGTAGTCATAAGGGTGATTTTGAAACACAGGCGGAAGAGGTCGATCAATTAAAACAGCGGGCCCACTCTGAACTGGCTGATGGGGAAAAGGTCCATCAAAAACTTTTGTTGGCGATCCAGAAGGGAATGCCAAAAGAGGGGATTGGGATATCCGACATGTGTGGGATTGGGTATACCGGCACAGCGTTGTGGCAAGCCCCTGGTAAAAGACAGTGGCAGTATCCTGGTGGATTTTGCACGCTTGGGTGTGCTATGCCGATGGGAATCGGCGCAAAGCTAGGGTTGCCCGATGCACCGGTTTTGGTGATAGCGGGTGATGCAGGGTTCCAATTTACCGGCACCGAGTTGGCTACAGCTTATGAACAGCGGCTGGCTATCCCGATTGTTATTTGGAACAACGACGGACTGGGTGCAATTGAGGGGCATATGAACGAGATGAATGTGCCACTTTCGGCCGTTGATTATGGCGGTAGCAATCCGGATTTTGTGGCGTTGGCTAAAGCGTATCATTGTCACGGGGTGCGGCCTGAATCACTTGAGCAATTGACACAGGCGATTGAAGAGGCATTTAAATCTGATCGGCCGACCATCATTGAAGTGTGGGATGGGTTTGATTGGTAAATCGGCTGGACTTTGTTTTGAAAACCCAGTGAGAACAATTTAAATAAGCAAAAAAGACCTGATCCTGCAGGATTAATCCTGCGGTTAAAATAAGAAACCCAATTTATTGGGCTATGGTTGCCATTTCAACCTGATTGATCAGGTTTTTTTGTTTGCTCAACACCGGCCGAGTATCAATTTCTTGTTTGATTTCTATATACCTAATCTTAGATGGATTGAATCTGATGATGCGGGGGAATAAACTCGATTTTCTTATTGCGAAAAATTGCATTAACTAAATTGAGGAAAAATATGACCAAACTGAATCAGTCAATTGTGGGGCTAATGTGCGTTGTACTATTGGGACTTTTTGGATGCCAAACTGCAGAAACGGGGACCATCGAGCTACGGGCGAACGGTGAGGCGTTTGTGCGCGAAGGGTTTGTTTCAAAAGATGGTTGGCAAATTGATTTTGATCAGGTGTATGTCAACTTGGTTGATATCACAGTGTTTCAAACAGAAGAACCTTATGATGCTGCCACTGGGGAACGGCCGACCGGGCATGAACTAGCGCTCTCGGGCGCGAGATGGATTGATTTAGCTGAAGGAGACGAGCAGGCTGATCCTATTTTAGTTGAGGCTTTAGACGGCCAACCGATTGGTCAGTTTAACGCGATTAGCTGGCAAATGGTTCCAGGGGCAGAGGGGCAAACGTTGCAACTGACCGGCACGGCCGAGAAAGATGGACAGGTCATCCAGTTTGAACTTACATCAGCAAAAGAATATGCATATGTGTGCGGCGAATTTGTTGGTGATGAGCGCAAGGGGTTTGTGACTGCAGATGGCACGGCCGAATCTGAAATGACTTTCCACTTTGATCATGTTTTTGGGGATGTCGAAACCCCTCAAGATGATGCTTTAAATGTTGGCGCGATCGGTTTTGGTCCGCTTGCGGAGTTGGCTTCAACCGGTACCTTATCAATGAGCGTGACCGAGCTAGAGGCCCAATTGGCGGCCGATGACTTTGCCAAACTGGATAAATCGTTGCAGACCTTGGGCCATGTGGGTGAGGGGCATTGTTATGAATCAACTGGTGGGTATACCGGGGATAAATAGCCCCTCTGTTCATTCAGAAATAATTTAGAGCCTGCCCCGCAAAGCCTCGTTGATTATGTTTATAGTCAACGAGGCTTTTTTTATATCGGAGGATTTATCAAATTATTTGGACTTTCACTTACGTGCAGAACTTCGTTTTGCTAAAGCCAACGTGTTGGCACTGTTACTTCCCTTTTTCAAAATTAAAAAATTAGATAGAATCACCGCGCTATAAAACACTGTATTACTGATCTCATGGAGCTGTTGGGCCAAAGGAAATACTATCTGTCCTGTTGGTTTTGAGGATCAAGATTAGGATACAAAATCATGTGTAAAAGCTACTAGACGCGAACTATGGACCCGAACGAGAAACCTGTTGCAAATATCGACCTGCTACCATCTTGGATAAACGACTCAGATTTTTTAACAGATAAAGAAACTGTTGAGCTAGACATCGATGAATATCTCTTTAGGCAAGGGGATCAGTCGAAAGATTTTTATCTTGTTTTGGCTGGTGGCCTTGTTGTTAGTCGGGAAGATGAAGAGGGGAAATCGATAGATATCGACAAACTTTTTGCAGGAGACATCGTTGGTGAAATCGGGCTGCTTAGCGATCAGGTTCGTACCGCCAGTGTTAAAGCGATTGTCCCAACACGGGTTTTAAAAATTTCGGCCGAACAATATGCAGAGCTACAAAAAAACCAGCCAGATGTCACCAATCGTCTGTTAGAAAATAATTTTGAGCGCTGGCAGCGGCTCCAGCTGTCTGAATGTTTGTCAAACTTGTTTGGCGAAGTGAGTGCGGAAATGGTGCACGAACTTCAGGAAAAATTGAACTGGAAGAACTTGGCGGCGGGAGACATTTTGTGTCGGCAAAATGAAGTGGCGCAAAGCATGTATCTCATCATCAACGGCCGTATCCGGATCGATGTGACCGACCGTGAGGGGAATGTTAACACGGTGGGAGATGCAGGGGTAGGTGAAACAATCGGGGAGTACGGGCTTATCACCGATCAAACACGCTCTGCGACACTGGTTGCCGCCCGCGAAACAGTTGTTGCGGAAATGACCCGAGATCACTTCAATACGTTTTCTCAAGATTACCCACAAATTATTTCGTCAATCACCCGCATAATTGTCCAGCGGCAGCAACGGGCGATCGGGCATATCTCGGTTTCTGATCAGAACTCAAAGCTGATTGTTAGCGTTATTCCGGTTGATCCCAATTTGGAAATCACCTCATTTTTAGATCAGCTCAATGATCAAATGAATCGGTACGGCTCCTCTCTGTTTATCGATTCCGGTTTGGTGGATGAGACTTTGCGCTATCAAGGGATCGCACAGAGCAAAACAAACTCTTCTTTTGGCCCTCTTGTGAGCCAGTGGATGACGAAGCAGGAAGCCGAGCATGATTATCTGATCTTGAAAACAGATTCTGATTGGAGCGAATGGACCCAGCGCTGTGTGCGTATGTCAGACCGGCTGGTCTTTGTCGGCCGCCAAGAGTCAGACCCAACGGGGCAAGTTTCTGTCCTTGAAAAAAATATTAACGCATTGGATTTGCCCATCCGCAAAGATTTGGTGTTTTGGCACCCGACTGAAACAGAAGACCCTGAAGGGAGCAGTGAGTGGCTAGATAACCGGCCGAATGTAGGGCAACATCATCATTTGCGCGACAAAGACGCAAACCATTTTTCCCGATTAGCGCGCTCGTTAACGGGCAAAAGCATCGGCATAGTGTTTAGCGGTGGCGGTGCACGGGGGTATGTTCAGCTGGGGGTTTTGCAAGCGATGACCGAATTAGGGATCCCAATCGATTATATCGGCGGTACAAGTTTTGGCGGGATTATGGCCTCAATCCCCGCCCGGGAAAAAGACCATATTTGGGTTGCCCCTTATTGCGATAAATTTAGCAATCCAAAATTTACCCAAGACCGCACAATTCCCATGGTGGCGCTCAATAAGTCGGCCGGATTGGTTAAGCTGTTGAAATCGCTGTGCGGAGACCTGCGGATCGAAGATACATGGATTCCTTTTTTTACAACCGCTTCAAACATCTCGACGGCCGATTCTGTGGTTATAGACTCGGGTCCTTTATGGCTGGCGTTGCGTAAAACAATCGCCATTCCGGGCATCTACTCACCCATTGTCGAAGACGGCCATGTGTTTGTTGATGGGGGCGTCATGAACAATTTTCCGTTAAATATTATGGCAGAAAGGCTCCAATCTTCTCGGATAATCGGGGTGAGCATTTCCCCGCTGGAAGGGAAAAAACGGAGCTACGATTTAGGTCAAAGTGTTTCTGGCTGGGGCTTGCTTTGGAACCGGATCAATCCATTTTCTAAAACCAAGCGGGTCCCGAGTTTGGGCTACGTGCTGTTGCGCACCATGGAAGTGAACAGCCTGCAGTTGAGTCGCAAGAATCTTGATCTGGTCGATCTGTTTTTAGCCATTAACCCGAAAATGTTTGGCTTTTTAGACTTTGGCAAATACAAAGACATCATCGAGTTCGGCTATACAGCCTCACTCGATGAGTTGCGTAAATGGAAAGCGACGCAGCCTGATCTCAATTAGCGAACAACGGGCAAGTAAATCGAGCTAGTCAACACAACCGCCTCTTTGGTCAACGCCTCTTCTAGTCCGGTACTAAATACAGTATTTAAGTAGATGGCGTACCCTTCGCCGTTGAGATGAATGCAATCTTGAACATATTGCACATCGCTCCATGTGGTGATGTCTGGATTGCCTGGGGTGCTTTGCAAACTGCCATAGGTGTTGATCGCCTCAACTGCTGTAAATTCACCTGCTAATTCGGTAATCGCATCTTGTAGCAAAATTTGATACGGGTTTGAAACGGCCGGATCTGTGCTGCCAAAGACAAACGTGAGCAGTTGGGGACACCTGATCTCATCGACGGCCGGGTTTAAAATGTCGTAACCACCAATGATGATAACAACGTCTGCCCGTATAGCTTTGACTTCGCTGATAACGGTACGCAGGTTGATTTTGATTTGATCATAGACGGCCGTATTTGGCCCGCCTGCAAATCCAGCTAAAAGATCATTTCCTCCCAGCGTGAAAAACAAGACCGGGCTCGGGAGTGGGTCGTTGGCGATGGCAGTTTTGAGGGTTGTAAACCGGCCGCTACAGCTGGGGGTACACGGGTCGTCAGTTGCCCATCCGGCCGCTGTTGAGCCACTTTCTGCATATGAAATCAGGTTAATCGAGTCGGTTAAGTTTCGATCTTCCAGAGCTTGTTCAAATGATCCATACGTATCGGACATCTGTGCCGTCCAAGAGTCTCCGATAAGGTATAAACTGCGGGTGGGGTCAGTTTGGGCCACTGCTGGCGTGCTCGAAATAGTTCCGAACAGAATGGCTCCAAAGAGCACGCATAAAAACGAAAGTTGTTTTAAGGTCTTAGATTTGATCATATGATTTCCTGTTTTCTAGTGTTTCGTCTGCGAGGGTGTGATGGATCAGAAACACAAAGAAGCTTGTTGGGACACAACGTTTTAGAAAAGTTTACCTACGCTGGGTTAAACGTCACTCCCGCGTAGGCGGGAGTCTAGGGATTTTTGCCCCAACTATTGTATTTACCCGCGTCTTCTAGGTTAGGCAAGTCGCAAAATATTGCCAATCCGGGGCGAGCCATTCGGTAAAATTGATTTTAAAATCCAAGTTTCTCCCCGAATGACTAGCCGCTACGGTTGAATTCGCACCGGAGGGGCTAGTCATCGTTAGGCGAAGATGCCAATCTCCGATTGGCGTGTAAGCCTAGGGACGATGGCTCGCCCTGGCATGGAAAATTTTAAGGTCAAGGGGCTCAATTCTTTTGTGCTCAATTGCAATAGCTGGAACGGATGGTGTAGGGAGAGCCAAACAGAATGGCTTTAAGTACCTTCACGGGAGGAATTGATGAATAAATTGAGCGTGGATTCCTGCCTTCGCAGGAATGACAATTTCACAGAAATTATTTATTTGTATCGAATATTGAGCCCAAGAAGATGGTGCAGTGTTGGGTGAAATGCTGAGGGGGAAAGTTGGCGCTGTGCTCTTGGGATTGAGCTTTGAATTAACCGGTTATTTTGAATGCCTTCTGCATTTGGTCTAGCCCATCTTGCAGCGACAATGTTGGCTCCCAGCCAACAAGCTGTTTACTGCGAGCGATATCAGCCATTTGGACCGGTGCTTCACCCGGCCGGCTGGGTAACGCGCCGATTAGCGGTTTACCTTTGCTTTGTGTTAGCTCAAAAATTTTTTCGACCATGTTTGCCACGCTGTGACAGGTTCCTGACCCTAACTCAACCGTATCGCCCGGCGTTAATTGGTCACTTTCATGGATGGCTTGGAAGCCTGCCACTACGTCTTCCACATGGATCCAATCTCTTTTTTGCGTTCCGCTGGTCATCGGGAAATCTTCATGCTTTAGCGCCGCAAGCATGGCGGCCGGAACGATGGCCCGGTTTGGCTGCCACGGGCCGTAGGCTTGAAAAATCATCCCGCCGAAAATCGGGTATTGGCGCGTGCGGGCATACATCTCACAAAAATGCCAGCCAGCCAGTTTGCTCGCGGCGTAGGGGTTCATCTTTGTTAGTTCGCCCGGGGTACGCGCTACAATCAGTTTTTTTGTTGTGTAGCTCTTTTCAAAGCAGGCTTCTACAAGGTTGATCATCCCATCTACGTTGTGGCGCACCGCTTTATGTGGGGGCAAAAATGGATCGGTTGAGCCGACGGCCGCTAGGTGAATGACAACGTCAGGCGCTGCATCTTTAAGGGCACGCTTAACTAAGCTGGCTGTACGCAGATCGGCAAACACGAGATCAACTTGTTCACGCAGGGTGTTGAGCGGGGGTGGCAAAGGGGTCCCCATACCATATGGTTCGCGAACCAGCAGGCAAACTTCATGCTGACCTTCAGCAAGAAGTCGGTTTACCAGATTTTTCCCGATAAAACCGGTTCCACCGGTAATAAGCACACGCGACATAAAAGTATTGTATCAAAGAAAATAAGGAGTGATGCGAGTTGGCCGAATACATTATCTCCTCATCACTAAGTTTAATTGTTCAGACGGTCTACCACGCCTTCCAGGGCTGGGATTCGCTCCACCGTTTTTTCAGTTCTAGCGCATCTTTTAATGTTTTCATCGATTGCCAGTAGCCGGTGTGCTTGTAAAGCATGAGCTGATTGTCTTGCGCCAGTTGGGGCAAAATATCATTTTCAAGATGCAGCCCATCTTTGCTGCTGCTCATGAGGTCTAAAACCGGCCGTTCAAAAATCATGAACCCGCCGTTTATCCAATAGGGGAGTTTCGGCTTTTCTTGAAAGCCGGTTACTCGGTTATCATCGGCCGAATCGATCACCCCGTATTGAAAATCAACTTGGATACCGGTAACCGTAGCTAATTTGCCGTGTGCCCGATGGAACGCCATTAGATCGCCTAAATCAATATCGCTAACCGCCTCGCCGTAAGCGACAAAAAAGCGATCACAATCAGCCAAATAGGGGGCCAATTTGGCGATACGGGCCGCTTTTTCGGTGGTTAGTCCGGTATCAACCATCGTGATTTGCCATGGGTCATGGTCCGGCCGCTTGCCAAATTCTATGCGCGGTTGCCCCACATTTTCTTGATCGATCGGTTGACCCAAAGTCAACTTTACATCGCGCGACATCGTCTCGTACTCAAGAAAATAGCGGCGAACCTGATCGCCTAAATGGCCTAACGCAAGTTGGAAATGGTTGTGTCCATAGGCTGAAAATATCCGCAGAACGTGCCACAACAGCGGCCGCCCACCGATAGCAATTAACTCTTTTTTTGTGAGCGTATCGCCCATCCGGGTTCCCTGCCCGCCGCATAAAATAACGACGGGGGTTGTGTTTGACTGGTTCGAATGATTCGGGTTGTTCATAGCTTGATATCTACCGGCCGATGATAGCACACGACAAATTTGAACGCATAAATGATTAAAATCAGATAATGGGTTTGGCGGCCGATGTGGCTGTTTTTATGTGCACACTCTTAAAGTCAGAAGACTATAACAAGTTTATGTTGTGGTTCGTCAAATTAGGAGCGGTTGATTAACATCAATAAATGCACACGGCCGACGATCTGGCTATGGTGCAAAAAATACATCTTGGTACCTTTGTAAATGGCATTTAAACAACCTGTTCGATTATTAATCTTAGCCATCGTCGTTGCCCTCGCTATTGCAATCAAGCCCCGCTTTGGCTATTCGGAGCCAGAATCTCCAACTGTTACTGACTCAATTAATCTCCATTCAATCGGTGCCGGTTTTCAAACACCGGTTGGGATAGCATCCACCGGTATGGCAAATGATGAACGTCTGTTTGTTATTGAGCGTACCGGCCGAATTTGGATTCTTGAGGATCAAAAAAAGCTGATCACACCGTTTTTAGATGTGAGCGAAAAGATATCGCTTGAAGGGGAGCGAGGTCTGCTTGGCATGGCTTTTGACCCAAATTTTGATGAGAACGGTTACTTTTATCTGAATTACACCACCAATGACCCCGCGACATATGGTGATACGGTCATCTCTCGATTTACCGTTCCAGACCTTAACAATAATGTAGCTAGGGGCAACTCTGAAGAAGTGATTTTAGAGGTGGAGCAAATTGCAGACAGCCATAATGGGGGACATTTAGCGTTTGATATTAAAGGTAACTTGATTATCGGCTTGGGCGATGGTGGCGCATCTGGAGAGGAGACCCGTGTGGCCCAATCCCGCCGGAGCCTGTTGGGAAAAATGGTGCGCATTAATGTGAGTGGCGAAGGGTTAGCCCCAGATCAGGGGTGCGGCCGTGTTCGGAATTACTTAATTCCGGCCGATAATCCTTTCCCGCTGGGTGAAAACGATTGGTGCTCTGAAATCTTGTCTATCGGTTGGCGGAACCCATGGCGCTATAGCCTTGACCCTGCAAGCGGCCGGATGTGGGTGGGGGATGTAGGCGAGCAAAAGTTTGAAGAAATCAATGTGATTCCCCGCACTACGAACGTGCTGCGCACCTATGGGTGGCCCTGCTTTGAAGGGATTGAGCCTTGGTTAGAAGACTGTGAAATTAGCAGTGAGGCGATTAACACCCAGCCGCTCGATCAATATGCTCGATTAGATTCAGAAGGAACATTTTTAGGTGTTTCGGTTACCGGTGGATATGTGTATCAGGGGGAAACGTTTTCAGAATTGTTAAACACCTATTTTTATGGAGATTTTATTTCTGGAAATATGTGGGCCATCGACACAAATGATGAGGAAGGGAATTCGTCACTCATTCATGCCTCAGGGCGTAATATCTCTTCCTTCGGGCTGGATTCGGCCGGTGAGCTCTACATGGCCGATTATCGCTCGGGTGAGATTTTACGGGTGATGGGGAACCACGCAGCCACTATTAACATGCTTGGCCCCGGGCTAACATTACCAGACCGATTTGGGGTTTGGCGGGTTGAAGTTAAAAATATCGGGGCGCAGCCGATTGAAGAAATTCGAATTTCTGGCGAGATTCCTGAGTCTGTTTTGTGGGTCGATGGCGGTGTATTCCGCGATCGCACTGTGATTTTGACATTTGCAGACATTCAGCCAAACGAGGCACAAGTAATCAGCTGGCGCGGCCTACTGCCCAAAGAACCGGCCGTTTTGCCAAATCCAACATATGAAATTGAGTATGAAAATTTAGATTATGTTGAGGTGGATCAAGGAATTGCCAGCACGATTGTTGCCAATCAAAAATTTATAACTTATCTGCCTATTGTGAGATAATCAGAGCAAGTTGAAAACGCTATGAGTCAATTTGAACACATCAACATCGCTCCGCACGAGGTGCCGCTGCAAGACGAGCTAAAGGATTTGCTCGAAAAGTCGGCCGAAATGCACCATCATCTGTGCCCGCGCCAAGTGTTGGGTGTGCGGGTTGGTTTATTGGGCATGCAGCTATTGGGGTTTAAACAACCGATCCGACAAAAGAGATTATTGGTCATTGTTGAAACAGACGGCTGTTTTGTGAGCGGTGTGCAGGCAGCAACCGGTTGCAGTGTGAACCGACGCACGCTGCGCATTAACGATATCGGCCGAATCGGGGTAACGTTTGTAGATGTGAAGACGGAGGAAGCTGTGCGTATCGCCCCTCAGAATGATGTGCGTCAGAAGGTGTCTGACCGGATGGAAAATGCAGAGTCTCGTCGGGCTAGATACATGGCGATGCTACAAAATTATCAGCTGATGCCTATGGATGATCTGTTAAAAGTTGAGCGGATACAGCTGTCACAGCCGGTGCGAGACATTGTTAGTCGGCCGTTTTTGCGTGTCGATTGCAGCGTGTGTGGCGAAGAAGTGATTAATGAACGGGAGCGTATGATCGACGATAAACCGGTTTGTCAGCAATGTGCAGGCCAAGGGTATTACAGCGTAAAACCTGCCTAACCCGTTTTAATTACCCCCGTTTACCCAGTCGGTGTACCGTTGAATTTGAGCCTGCATGAGCTCGCCTAAATCCTCTTCTTTATTCCAAGCCTTATACCATTCGGTAATATCACTTAGCGTTTGCTCCCAGTCGTACCCCGGCCGCCATTCAAGCTTACGCGCCGCCTTCTCCCAGCTCAGGCGCAAGTAGCTTGTCTCTAATTTATCCGCATCTGGGTTTTCGCACAGCCATTCTCCGCTACCCCATAGCTCAATTAATTTTTCAGCGATTTGGCTCGTCGTGATCCCGTTCATTTCAGGAGGGCCAAAATTCCACGCACCGGACCACTGGTGCGGATCACCCGCCATCATCTTAGCGCCCAGCAGCAAATAGCCGCCTAAAGGGACCAGCACATGCTGCCACGGCCGAATATAGTTTGGATTACGGACCACAATCGGCCCTTCGTCGATCAGCGCTTTCATGCAGTCTGGTACAAGCCTGAAATCTGCAAAATCCCCACCCCCGATCACATTGCCCGCCCGTACCGACGAGATAATTAAATGATGGCGATCACCATACCATTCCGGCCGGAAGAAGCTTTGCACGTACGAACTAATTGCCAGCTCGGCCATCGCTTTGCTGGCGCTGTAGGGATCTTTACCCCCCAAGCGATCATCTTCGCGATAGCCGTACAGCCACTCTTTATTTTCGTAAACTTTGTCGGTGGTAATGCAGACAACCGCCTTAACCGCATCGCAGTGGCGTGCCGCTTCGAGCACGTTAATTGTCCCTTGGGCATTGGTGCCAAAGGTTTCGCGCGGGTTTTGAAACGAGGTTAAAACCAACGGTTGAGCAGCCATGTGGAAAATAATCTCCGGCCGTTCAGCCTTGATCAACTTGTTAAGCGCTTCAAAGTCATTAATGTCCCCTCTAACATCGTTGATCTGCTCAGACAAATTGCAAAGATCATAGTTCGATGGGGATGTGGGGAGTTGGGGCAGGCTAAAGCCAACCACGTCGGCCCCCAGCATCAGGCACCAGCCGGTAAGCCAAGATCCTTTAAATCCTGTATGACCGGTGATGAGTACTTTTTTATCTTTGTAGCAGCTTAATTCTTGGAGCATAGTTCAACCATAGATCGAAAGTTAGGTGTTGAATGAATGTGTCGAAGGCGAAGGGGGCAGAATCAAAAAATGAACCTGATCCCTTCGCCTGCGACTGGCTGTTATTGCCGCGTCAGTTTAAAGCCCTTTTTCGGCGTAATACGCGTCGACCATTTTCTCAAATTCAGCGACTTCGGTGTAGTCAGGCATCGCTAGCAGCTCTTCAACCTCGGCCGGTGTGCGATGGGTTGCTGGCCAGTCGGCCGCTGGCACAGATGCCACACGCATTGCAACCAACGAGGCTAGATAAGCGGCATCCTGCAATTCACGCAGTGAAACTTTGTCGAGGGTGTCGTACCGTGTGTGGCCATAACCACGGCCACCGGTGCTTTTAGGCACGCTTTCCAAACCGCCGGTGGGGACCCCTTTTAGCAAAAATGGATAGTGGTCCGAATGAGCGTGAACCGATTGATTGGTTTTGAAATCAAAGGCGATCTCTTTTTGCCAATCTTTAACCAGCGCTTCAATGTCGGGCCATTCATTTAGGTTGACCCCTTTATTTTTAACCGATCCAGCCCCATCCATATTAAAGTAGAATCGATAGTTAGACATGTTGTCGGAGTGGCGATTGGCATATTCATACGAGCCGATCAGGCCGATTTCCTCGACTCCCCATAGCGCAAAACGGAGGGTGCAGGGCAATTTGCCCGCATGCGCCGCAATGAGCCGGGCTGTTTCCATGACAGAAACTGCGCCCGAGGCTGGGTCTTGCGCCCCTTGTGAAATGTCGTGGCCGTCGTAATGGCTGCCCAGCATCACGATTTGATCGCTTAAACCGTTGCCCACGAGATCGCCGGTTATATTCCAAGATGTCATCGGCCGGTTTTCGTCTGTGGTCTCAACTTTGATCACTACTTTGCCATGTCGCTTCAGCAGCCGCTGCAAAAACGACCCATCTTCATAAGAAACTGAAATGCCGGGGATAATGCCCCCTTTCCCATTGTGACCAATGCCGCCTGTCGCGGGTCCATATGCTGGATAATGATTCTTAAAGATGAACGCTTGGGCTCCATTTAACATCGACCGGCCGTACTTTTCGTTCCGGTGAACCCACCGTTTTGAACCGGCCGGATACGTTTGGCTGTCAGCCAGAATCACCTTACCTTTCATGTCGGCCGCATGTTCACTAAATGTGTCGGGGGCGCCGTCCCCAGCGTCATAAAGCTCGGCCGTAAAGTTTGCCGGAGGAGAATGGGGCAGGCTGATGCAGGGGATAATTTTTTGGATCGGCTCGACAACTTCTAGCTTTGCTGTGCCGCGAATCCAGCCTGTGTATTCAAACGATTCAAGCTTCACGTTTGTACAGCCGTATTCTTCCAATTTAGCCTTCATAAAGTCAGCTGCTTGTTTTTCACCCGGCGTACCGCCAAAACGAGAGCCAAACTCATCGCAAAGAACGGTTAGGTTGTCCATAGCCTCGGTAGATGTGTAGCAATCTCCCGCAATTTTTTTGTCGATAGTGTTAAATGACATATTTCCTCCGGTGTGACCATTTATCTATTTGCCAAGTTTACAGCCTGTTCCGATTTAAACAACACTATAGGTGAGCGACCAACGACTCGGCACAAGCTGCCTTTCGGGGGAAATCGCTTTGGGATTAATGAGCAGATGAAAAGTAGTATCGACCAATCAACTGAAAACAAGACAAAAAGAATGATCAAATTGGGAATTTCACTTTTAAGTGGGATGCTGCTTTTGATCACATTGGGGGCGTTCAAACAATTTCCGGCCGTTGCCCATGCGAAACCTAACACCGAGACCAACCAGATCGTTGGGCAGATTATCGGATCAAACGGCGCACCAATTTCAGGTGCGCTAGTTCGGGCACAGGAAAGGCAGAGTGGCAATTACGAATCTGCTTTGTCTGACAGCAATGGGGCTTATACCCTGACTTTAGATGCCGGTTTGTGGGTTATCAGCTCGCATCACTCAACCAGCACGGTGCCCAACGACTGGTTCTGGAACATGGAACCGATCATTGTTGATTTTTTTGATGATGGGGTTGGGGAAGAGAAACAGGTTGATTTTGAATTCCCGCTGTCTCAAACTGTGGTTCGTGGCTTTGCAAAAATGCCGGATGGGTCAGCGCCTCCGTTCGATGTGATCGTTTCGCTCAAAACGGCTGATGGGTACGGTATTAGCCGGCCGGCCCGAGACTCTGATGGCTTCTTTTGGCGCATTGCCCGTAGCGGCTCTTTCACTTTGCAGCTGCTTCCCCAAGATCCTAATTACGTTGGGCCACCCGCGCAGCAGTTTGATCTGGCTCCGGGTGATCTTATCGATATGGGTGAGCTCAACCTTATCTCAAAAAGCGGCACGGTGTTGGTGTCCGCAACTGACCCCAACAACGATTTTATCGTCGGTGTCCAACTACTCGCATATTCGGCCGATGGGGCTACAGCGATGGTTACAACCGGATCAACCGGCACTGTAAACCTGCCCCTTCCTCCGGGTGATTGGACCCTACACCCGCAAATCCCAGCGGCCCTGCCGTTTCTGTACGATGGGGATCCATTCCAAGCTATGCTACAGGCCAACCAATCCGTAACCGTCCCTGCATTTGCGCTTCAATCTGCACCAAATTTGATAACCGGCACGGTGCAAGACAGTTCTAACGGCCAAATTTTGCTCGATGGCTGGCTCACGGTTGGAGATGAATTGGGCAATTACATCCGCTCGGCCGAGGTCCAGACTGGCGCTTATGCCCTCTATTTGCCTGATGGCGATTATCGATTTTTTCTCACCGTCTCACCCGGTAGCAGCCATTTTGCGGCCGGTCCACTCGATGTAACTGTCAGCGGGCAAGATCAAACGGTTACCCTGCCTGTGCTGTCAGCCAGCACACCAATTACCGGATCGCTGTGGGACCCGCGTGAGGAAGAAGTTGTGACCGACACATTGGGGCTGATTACGGCCGCTAGCGGTGAAATGTTTCAGCAGACTGTTGTAGTTAGTCAAACGGGCGGCATTCAGTTTCGGTTACCCCAAGGGGATTGGGCGGTTGGATACGACTTGGGCAACGGTTCAACCCATCTTCCTCTCGATCGATCCTTTGAGATCAAGGTTGAGGATGCCGCTTCGCATGAGGTTGAGTTGCCTGTCGCCAAAGTTGATGCTGCGATCACCGGCCGAGTAATGGCCCCTAACGGGGATATGGTTGAAAATGCATGGGTCTACGCACGGGGGGAATCGGCCGAACTAAAACAGGTTTTTGTACAGGCCCAAACGGATGAGGATGGCCGTTACTATCTTCAAATCCCACACGGCCGGTACACGCTGTGGTCAGACCTTGGTCTAACTAATCCAGATGGATGGGTGAGCCCGGCCGATCAGCTATTGACGATCGGTGTGAAAGGGATTCGGCCCGGAGTTAACTTTAAATTTCAAAACTCAGATGTGGCTTTAAGCGGGCAGCTTTTGATGCCCGATGGCTCCGCCTTCCAGCAATCGGCAAAGCTTTGGGCCGTGAGCGGGGCGGGTGAATATGTAGATGGAACTGTGTCATCTAATGGGGCTTACGCGTTGCCTCTGCTGGCCAATCATGGTTGGCACATTTATGCGGCCGCAGAGAAAGATGGTTCTATTTTTAGATTAGATGAAGAAGTTTCTTTAACCTCTTATCAGACACAAGATCTCCGATTTACGGCCGAGACGGCGTTTCCAGCTGTCCAGCAATTCATTTTTGATGCGGATAAATTGGCAAAGCTAGAAATCAACGATGACATGAGTATCTTGATTCCTGCCAATACCTTTCCCATGTCTGGGCCGGTTATGCTTTTGGCAAAACCTATCCCACCATTAGCCGACCGCATTTTTAACCGTCAAATCGGGACCGGCTATGCCTTGTCAGCGTTTGATCAATTTGGGAATCCATTTACGGCCAGCTACTATCAAAATTTGCTTGTTACCCTTTATTACGATCCAGACGAGCTAAACAGTAAAGAGCTGCTTGAAGACAATCTGCGGCCGGCAGTTTTTGAGTTGCAAAACAGCAGCTGGCAGCAGCCAAATCATTTTGTGATCGACAAAAATCGAGCTTCAGTTACCCTTGAATCGAACTTTTTAGCCACATACACACTGTTTGCTGGTGAGCCGCAACAGGACAGCATTTATCTGCCTTTGATCCGCCGGTAGCCATTTGAAACTTAACCCATTCGTAAAGAAGATGCGATTTTGAGCCAATCTAGCTAAAATGTTGGGAACTATGTCCCCCTCTCAAACCGACATTCATCGCAACCCAAAAATCCCTCTCTGGATAGAAAGAAGTCTGCTTACACTGATCATCATCGCTTATTTGATCGCCGGATTGATGTTTGCATTTATGACGCCTGTCTTTGAGGCTTCTGACGAGCTTTGGCATTACCCCATGGTTCATCATTTGGCAGATGGGAACCCGCTGCCGGTTCAGACTTACGATCCCGCCTTAGCTGGGCCATGGAAGCAGGAAGCCAGCCAGCCACCGCTGTACTACTATCTTGGGGCTGCACTTACGTTCTGGATTAATCGTGACGACATCGACTTGGCACGGGATTTAAACCCGCACGTCGATACGGGCATCATTACTACAGACGGTAATATCAATCTCGCTGTGGCAAATTCGTCACTTGGTAAGTTTGCAGGGACCTATTTGGCGGTCAAAATCATCCGGGTTGTTTCAGTTGGGTTGGGGGCGATTACGGTGTTGCTTACTTATGTTATCGCTTCACGGGTGACCCCTAATCGTTCCGATATTCCGCTACTTGCGGCCGGTTTAAACGCATTTACTCCGATGTTTGTGTTTATCTCCGGCTCCGTTAATAACGATAACTTAGCGATTCCGCTCGCCTCTTTGGGCCTTGTGTTACTCATCGAGCTGATGCAATGGGCCGTTGGTTTTTACCCTGCGTTACGCGGCCCGGGCGATCCACCGTTTAAACTTTTTCACCGTGGGCTAGTGCTCAGGATTTTGGGCGTCGGGGCCGTTACTGGGCTTGCTGTGCTGACAAAACAAGGAACGATAGGCCTTATCCCCCTCGCTTGGGGAACCTTGTTTCTGGTGGGCTGGCAATCGAGCTTAGCTGACTTTACTGCTCCTAAAAGCAAAATGTTGACGCTGTTTAACCAAGTTGGGATTGCACTGTTGCGGTCACTAATTTGGTTTGTGATTTTCTTTTTACCCATCCTGATCATTGCTGGCTGGTGGTATTACCGCAACATACAGCTGTATGGCGACTTGCTGGGCTGGAGCGCGTTTGAAGCGGTGCTCGGCGTGCGTGAGACCCCGGCCTCGCTGTTGCAGCTTTGGCAAGAACGCTGGGGCTTTATGCTCTCTTACTGGGGTTTGTTTGGCGGTCTCAATGTGGCGATGCCTGATTGGATTTATCAGGTCATGACCGGGGTTATGATCTTGGCTGTGCCGGGCGGGATCTGGTTTGTGATCAAAGAAATCCGATCAAGCTTGTGGTGGCGCTTCGCTTTTAGGGCAGGTAATCATGCTGGCGACACAATTGCTTCATTGCTTAATTTGGTGGTTTCCAAATTCCCTCTCGTCGTTTCGATCCTATTTTCTTTTGCGATTGTGTATGGGCTTACCCAATGGGCAACAAAAACATGGTCAAGCCAAGGGCGCTTGGTGTTTACCGCTATCTCTCCGCTTAATATTTTGATGGCGGCCGGGTTGGCGACTTTGTTCGAGTTTCCCCTTATCCGCCAATTAAAAACAATTATTGTTCTCTTTTTTGCAGGGGTTACCTTGGCCGCCCCGGTGCTTTTTATCGCCCCAAGCTATTCACCCCCCCTGTATAGCCAAGTCTCTTGGCAAGAAAGCCCGTGGCTGGCTCGCATTGATACAGAATCTTCTTCTGAGGAAGATTGGCTGGTGTTTAACGGGCGGATGCGTTTGGTAGCTGCTCAAATCGATTCAGACGAAGAGTTTTTCAAACCGGGTGATACCGTTCCACTGGCAACCGAATGGCGCGTGCAGGGGAAACCAGAAACTGATTGGTCGATTTTTGTCCATCTGATCGATCCTGTGTTGGGTGTTCCTGTTGCTCAACGAGATATGTATCCGGCCCAAGGGCTTGTGGCGACAACCCGCACTTTCCCGAATCAAAACTTGCCCAGCCGCTTTGATCTAAAACTGTCCGAGACGCTGGTAACACCGGCCGAACTTGATTTACGCATCGGTGTGTATAACTTTGAAACGGGGGAACGTGCGCTGCTAAACGACGGCTCTGACTCCGTGCTGATCGGCACAATTAAAGTAGCGCCAAAAAGTGGCGAAGCACCAAATCCGGTGAGTATCAACTTTGAGAATCAATTTGAACTCATCGGCTTTGAAGTTGACAATCCCCGACCGGCCGCTGGCGACACCGTACAGGTTACCGTTTATTGGAAGCTCTCTGAGCAAACAACGCAAGACTATACATTTTTTGCCCAAGTTGTGGATAAGGACACCACCCGTTGGGCAGCCGTTGATTTAGCGCAGCCGACATCTACTTGGGATGTGGGTACAATTCAAGCTATTCCGATGACGTTGGATATAAAGGCTGAAGCCCCAGCAGGTGTTTACCCGTTGCGTATGGGGGTCTATAGCCAAACGGCCGAAGGTGAATTCCGCAATTTGCAGCGTATCACCCCCGACGGTCGTTTAACCGACGATTTTATAAATTTAACCCAGATTCGAATCGATCCTGAGAACAATGATCAATAAATTTTCTCGAACAAACTTAATCGACCTCTACTACCAAATCCCATCTTCCCCGTGGGCCATCGGCCTGATTTTGGCTGTGGTTGGCACAATTAGCGGGCTTATGCTCGCTTTTGGCGGGCCACTTGTCGGGGTTGGGGTATTGGTCGCCTTGATTGCGGGGCTTGTGGTGCTGTCGAACATGGAGATCGGAATTTGGGGCGTTGTAGGGGTTGTCTGTTTGCTCCCGTTTGCGACGCTGCCGTTTAAAATTGTGATCACCCCCACATTCCTTGATTTGGCTCTGGGCGGTGTGTTTGCTGTGTGGGTGTTGCGCCTCGTTACCGGCCGACAAACCCGGGTAATCGGCGGGCCGGTCGCCTTCCCACTCCTCATCTTCATATTAGTTACCCTGTTTGCATTTGTGTTTGGTATGCCCAATGGGCCACTAACTTCTCAGCTGCTGCGCAAATTTTTAGAGCTAATTTTATCCCTGCTTTTTGTCATTTTGCTGATCGATTTTTGCCGGGACTGGGTGACGCTTGAACGCTTGGTGTATGTTGTCATGCTGGCGGGTACGGCCGCGGCCGTAATCGGGATCGGCTTTTGGCTATTACCCGATGATACCGCCAATGACATTTTGAACATGCTAACCCGAATCGGCTATCCAGGCGGCTACGTTATTCGGTATGTCGAAGATAACCCTGAAGCGCTTGAACGGGCCATCGGCACGTCGGTTGATCCCAACGTGTATGGGGGATTACTGGTGCTAATGGGGACCTTGGTTGCACCCCAATTAGTGGCTGAAAAGCCGCTATTTGGCAAGCGCTGGATCGCATGGGCCGCATTTTTGTGCATCTTTATGGCCCTCATCTTAACCAATTCGCGCGGGGCGTTTTTAGGATTGGTAGCAGGCGTTGGCTTCTTGTCTTTTATTCGGTATCGGCAGCTCATTCCGTGGGGTGTAGCCGCGCTGTTTGTCATGCTCTTATTCATCATCCCATTCACTCAGGATGCGATCACAAGTGTGGTGCGGGTCGTTGCAGGTCAAGGTACGGCCGACATCGCCACTCAATACACCGAGCGCTTGTCCGATGCGTTTGAGGGGGAAGATTTAGCGACCCAAATGCGTGTGGGTGAATATCGTGACGCTTGGCGCCTGATTCAGCGCTACCCGCTGTTTGGGGTTGGGTTTGCAGGCTCTCCTGATATCGATCTGTATTTGGGTGTGGCGAGCGTGTACCTAACAATCGCCCAACAGATGGGATTGTTAGGCATTTTTGCGTTTGTATTTTTGATCGGGTCGGTATTTTTCCAAGCGTATCGCAAGCGAGATTATTTTCTTAACCGGCCGGACCGAGATCCGATTTGGCTCGGTCTGCACGGTGCTGTAGTGGGGGGACTGGTTGTCGGGCTATTCGACCACTATTTGTTTAACTTAGTCTTTTTGCACGCGGTCACCATTTTCTGGATGCTGCTGGGGCTGGCGGTGGCGGCCACTCGTTTGGCAGAAGCTGATGCCTAAAAAATTAGATGCCTAAAATACTTTGGGCTAATTTAAAATAAGCACCGGGATGGGAGTGTCTTGCAACAAATCTAGCATCAACAAATGGCTACTCGGCCGGAACCTGCTCCACAGCGGCCGACGCATGCTGGCGATAATCAGATCATAATCAGCTTGCCCTACGACATTCAAAATGTCGGTTGGAGAGTCAACGTGTCTCGTCGAGAACTCAGCCTTAAGCTGATATTGAGCCAGATATTGCTCAACTTGGTCAATTAGTTCGTTCCGCTGGGCCGGTTCTCCACCAATCCCAACCACAAGTTCCATTCCCCATTGGCTTGCCAACCAAGTAGAGATAAAAAGCGCCTGCTGATCTTTTTCATGCCCTGTAAATACCAATAACCCTTTTTTAGGATCAACCGGTTTGTCGGTAACCGCCAAGATCGGCTTGGCAGAATAGATTAAAAGATTGCGCCATTGCTCATCAAAAATCTTTGGCTTTGTATCTTTGTAAATCGGTGCCAAGATAAAGTCGTTCCAGCGCGCACGTTCTAGCGCACTCGCTTGCCAATCCTCAACATCTGTGGCCAATCGACCCGAAACCCCTGCGTCAACAACCGTCTTGTCGTAAAGCGCTTTGACCATCGCTGGCACCAGCTCTTGGTTTCCATTTGCATCTGCAGAGGTATAAATTGCTCGAACCGTTGCCCCTTCATGCTGCGCAATTTTTACCGCTTGGCTCAGCATTGTTTCGTTATCAATTTCGGGCCCCAAGATTACCAATATTTCTTTGATAAGCTGCTGTTGCTGGCTCGGATTTAGGCTGTCGATGGTCGAATCAAGCGATGGCCGTACATGAGATACCGGTTGAGCAACACCGGCCAGATCGAGAATCTGCCCGGTAATCGACGTTGCCCCTGAAGATTCAGCAAAAGACTCCACAACATCTTCGGTTGGCAAGTCCCACCCGATATTGCTTTCCAGCTCTTGACGATGGTCAGCCAACCAGACATAAAAGTCCGTTTCGGTACGCTGTGGGAATGATTCTAGAATGCCCCGCTGACGGATCATATCGACAGCGTTGAGATAAATTTCATCATACCAATGGGTGACCGCCTCTTCCCATTCAATCTCTCGATCTTGATCAATGCCCATAAAATATTGATGGGTTTGAATGTGATCTAGCAGAATCGGGTATTTGCCTGGCTCTGTCACACGCACGTTTGATTCCGGCCGAAGCTTATCCAATTTCGTTTTACTCAAAAATTCCGTTTGTTGCCGGGTTAAAATCAGATCGTCGGCATTCATGTCCGGCGAAAAGGGGACCCGCGTATGGATTTCAGTCACCCATGCCTGCATGGTTGGAATATCTAAATCTCGCGCAATGGAGACACGATGATTGCCATCTTTGACAAAATAAGCGTCACCAATTTTGTACAGCTCGATTGGAGGCAGACCTTGCCCTCTCTCAGCCGCCACCCGCACGCTGGCCCATCTGTGAGCATCACTTTCATGCAGCGGCATAAAGCTTTGGGTAAAGTCTTTGTACCGGCCCAAGCTACCTACAATCGACTTGACCGGTACATCTTGCAACCCTTTGTCTGATTGAGAGGTGCCTTGCAAGGCTTTGCGTACATCTTCGTATGACAAAAGATCGGCCGAGCGACCTGTGAGTCTGGCTAGAAGAAGTTCAATTGTTCCTTTCCAACGAGCACGTTGGAAATCATTTATCGCACCTGCGTAATTGTTCATAGTTTTCTTTATTTTCTCATTGATTCGGCAAGTTTCCAAAACAAATGAGACGAGTGTGTTGTTTAAGTCGGGGGTTGCGGCTCACCAATCATACCATTGTCGGTGGGCAACATTCATAGCCAAAATGGCTAATATCCCATAGCAAAATGTGGCAATAATGATCAGGACCTATCGTTGCTAAAAACCGTGCCTGGGCAGTTTTGCTCCAAAGCTTGATATGGTATTTGAAAGACGATTGCGTGTAGCTGGGTATTGCTTGTACAATGATTATCCCGATGAAGAAGACGCTACGCATATTTGCCTTTTCCGATATTCATTCCCCAGATGATTTTGTGATGGCTGAAATTGATCCTAGCCGATTCGATTTGGTTGTGACTCTCGGAGATATTCCGGACAGTGTGCTTGATTATATTTTGTTTCAAGCAAAAGGGGTTCCTTGCTTCGGTGTACCAGGAAATCATGACAGCAAAAATCCGGCCGGTTTAAATAATCTCCATGGCCAAGTTGTTGATTTTCATGGGATCCGCATCGGTGGAATTGGGGGAAGCCGCAAGTATAAAAACGAGCCTCATCACTATACGGTTTCCCAGATGAAATGGATCACACGTCGAATGCCTGCGGCCGATTTGATCATTGCTCATTCCCCACCGTTAGGCACATCTCTAAAAGAAGACCCTTTGCATCAGGGGTTTGCCTGCTTTGATCACTACATCCAAAAACACAAACCGCAGGCGTGGCTGCATGGGCATACGGGTAAAAAGTTTACGGGCGAATTCGATGATACGGCCGTTTATGGGGTGAATGTGCGTCGGCCGCTAACGCTTGAGTTTGAGATCCGCCCTAAAAAGCGCCGTAAGCCAAGTGCCATATTAGCCAATATGCTTGGTCTTAGGGTGGGGTAGAAAATAGGCAGGGTGCTTACCTACAAGGGACACTCCAAACATATCAACTTAAGAAGCTTATCGATCAAAAACCTGTCCAATTTCGCAGGATCAACCCTGCGGTTAAGATGGGAAGCCCGATCAATCGGGCTCTCCCGACCGTTTTAACCTGATTGATCAGGTTTTTTGTCTTAAACGAGGGCTTGAGCCCTCGGAAAAATGGCTAGCACGGACACACTTACTCGCCTAAGCCTTCATTCTTTCGTTCTTCGCATCAAACAGAGGCTCTTTAGCTACCACGGCCGAAAACATCCGATCAAAATACTCGATGCGTAATTCCGTACCCGGTTTGGTGTACTCGACCGGCAAATACCCATAGGCGATAACTTTGCCAACTGAGTAGCCATAATTCGATGTGGTCACATAACCGATAGATGGCCCTTCTCCATTGAAAATCGGCTCGTAACCAAACAGCGTGGCGGCCGGGTCATCCAGCGTAATACAGGTCAACTTTTTCTTAAGCCCTTTTTCTTTGTGGGCGATACAGGCCGCTTTGCCGATAAAGTCGCCCTGTTTGCCCAACCGCACGGTCCAGCCAAGGCCCGCTTCGTATGGGGAATATTCTGTGTAAACGTCGGCCCCCCACAACCGATATCCTTTTTCAAGCCGCATCGAATCCATCGCCCCAAGACCGGCCGCAATCATGTCAAATTCTCGGCCGACGTTCCAAATATCGTCCCAAATCGGCAAAGCTGCATCCATGGGCACATGCAGCTCATACCCCAATTCACCCATGTACGAAATGCGCATCGCGTACACTTTGTGATAGCCGATTTCAATCCATTGGCCAGAGTAATACGGGAACGCTGCGTTACTCAGATCGTTAAAGCAAACTTTTTCTAACACTCGGCGCGCGTTGGGGCCAAACACACCAATCCCCGCATAGCTGTCAGACATATCTGTAATTGTGACGTTGTTAAACTGCTCGGCATGCTTCTGCGCCCAATGGTAATCCTGCGGCCGGGTCCCCTCACCCACAAACATCCAAAATTTGTCAGATGCCATCCGCGCGACAGCCAAGTCACGCTTGACTCCACCTTTTTCAGTTAACCAGCAGGTGTAAATCACGCTCCCAACCGGTTTATCCATCTCGTTAGAGCACAAATAGTTCACGTATTCAACCGCATTAGATCCAGCGACTTCGATAATTGAAAGGCCGGTTAGATCCCATTGTGAAACATTGTGACGGGTCTCAAGATGCTCAGCCCCTTGAATCGGGGACCAGTGGCGACCTCCCCAACCGGATCGTTCTGGAATTTGATCTTCGTATTTTTCAAGCAGACGGCTATTTTCGTTGACCCAGTTGGGCAGCTCTAAGCCAGCAAATACGGTCCAGTCGGCCGATTGGTCTTTGTACCGCTCGTAGAACGGCGTTAGGCGCACATTGCGCGGTTCGCTTGGCGCCTGACGCGGATGCACGATGTCATAAATCTCGCGATAGTTTTTGATGGTGATGACATTGGTATATTTTTCGGTCATCTGGAACGGCAAGAAACGATTGATGCTTGCTTGGCGGATGTCCCATTCGGTGTCCCCGTAGGTCATCAGCTCAACGGCCGATTTTGCCACACCGGCCGAATGGGTAATCCAGCTGGCAGTCGCTGCCCAAACGCCTTTAATCGGCGACTCCCCAATAATCGGCATCCCATCCACCGAAAAGGCGAACATGCCGTTGAACGCCTTAAACAGCGGCTGCTGGTCTAAATCTTTTAACCCCAACGCTGGCATGATCTTCTGCACCATATCCCATGCTGGCCCCAAATCCTCAGGGGTGAACGGGTTCATAGCGGTGTCACCTGGTTTTGTCCCCAAATCCCGAGCCTTAACCATGTGGGGTTTATGCCAATAGCTGCCTATTCCCCATTTGTCCCAATGTTGGCGCACATACAGGGCACTGTCGACCTCCCTAAAACTACAGCTCACAATTTCATCTTCTTTTTTGGCGGGATCAAAGTGGCTCAACGCCTCAAGTGGCTCGGTGATAACGTACTGATGCTCAAAGGCGTTAAGTGGCAGTTTGAAGCCCAACTTTTCAGCGATGGCCGGTGCCCAAATATTGGTACACATTAGCACTTGCTCCGCCTCGATGCGTGGCTGTTCCGGGTTGGCGGTCAAAACGGCTGAGACCCGGCCGTTGACAATCTCAATATCTGTCATGGGAGTATTGTGATAGGTCTTAAAGCTCCCTTTTGCCATCTGCTTGGCATCACGCACCAATGCCCCTGACACATGCGAACCGGCCACAATAGCCCCTTTTGGCACATACAAAGCACCCAAAAACTCATTCGGGTCAAGAAACGGCTGATACCCATCTACATATTCTTGAGGGCTGAGCAAATGCGCCTCAACGCCAAATGATTTTGCTGCACCCGCCATCCGTTTAAAGTCTTGCCAACGTTCTTGGCCGGTGGCGATATCGCTGCCGCCTAACGCATTATACGTCTTGCGGTCAGGGCTAAAATCTTCGAGCGACTTATACAGATCACTGCTATAAACTGCGCAGTCTGTCATAAATTTGTTGAGCGCCAAAGCCACAATGCCACCTGGTGCATGGCTGGTAGAGCCATCATTTTCAAATAACTCTCCTTTATCTAGAAGGGTGATATCGGTCCAACCTTCTTGCGCAAAGTGATAGGCGGCCGCGCAGCCAACCATGCCGCTGCCAACGATAACAAGTTTTTGTGATTTGTTTTGAGAGACTGTCATAGGGGTGTCCATCCTGTGGGTGCAAAATTTGTCTATACAAATTTTACGACACATTTTCTTTAGAAGCTATTCCAGTTCCCGTAGTTCATCTGTAAACGGCGCGCCCGATTTACCAACCTGTTTCTTAGGTACCGGTATATGACACAAGTCATGGGGATGTTCAAAAACCGCCAGAAATTCCTTAAGGGGGTATACATAGCATGAGGTTAGTTGTCGTGCCCAGAGCACTCCACCTAAACAGCAAAGCGACTTTTGTTCCAAGTCAAAATACTGTTTCAAGAAATAAAATCAAGAATTCTAGCGTTTCGCATAAGCGCACAGTTTGGGGATAGAACCAATGCACATGCAGCAAAACAAATATATCCTGTCAGTCGGTTTAGAGGATGCCACTCTAAATATTCTGCAAAAAGGAATAGATGAGCTAAATGGTAATTTCAAGCTTGAGCAAATTGACTCAGGTACAGAAGCCTTAGAAAAAATTTCTTCCGGTGTTTATCCTGTTATCCTGGCAGGGGGATTTTTACGGGATATGACCGGTCTTCATCTGGCTCGCGAAATAAAAACACAGGCTCCAAACACAGAAGTGCTTTTGATTATGCCTTCGGACGTAAATTGCTTTAACGATTTTGAGTTTGATAGCGATGTGGACCATTTGCTGAAGGAGCCGATTTCTATCGCCCACATTCAGAAAATTGTAAAAGAGTCTTTCCGCCGTGGTGCTCGTTTGATGCAGCCCCCACAGCCTGAAGAACCATTGGTTTCACAAGAGCCCGAATATGCAGCAGCTGAACCAATCCATAACGTTGTAGAAGAGCCCAAAATGGTGATTGACTTAGAATCAACGCTGAGCATAGACAGTGTCGCCCATTTTGAAGAGCATGTCCAAACACCTGACCATGATGACCAGATTCATGAAAAGCTACTTACCCTAAGACATTCTACAAGCAGCCGCTGCGTCATGCTCTTAAGCTCTAGCGGTCATGTCATTGACTGTGTGGGCGATACCAATCGGCTAAATGTGACCAATGTTAGTGCCTTGATAGCTGCAAACTACATGGCGACCTCAGAATTGGCAAAATTTGTGGGGAATGATTCTTTATTCAAATCAACCTATCACGCAGGTTCAAACTACGATATTTTCTCTTATGGGCTGAATGAGGACTTCCTAATCGTTTCTATATTTGATTCAAACTCCAAAATCGGCCTGGTCCGATTTGGTATTAAAGAGGTTGCAGAGCCACTGATCGATTTGCTTAATGCGCAACAACGGACTTTTGACTTTAGTGACAAAAATATTCAATCAAGTATCGATCAAGAGCTTGATAAGCTGTTTGCTGGCTAGCCTTCGTTTTATCATTTTTCTAGGAATATTTAACTACGTTTAAGGGGTTAACTCAACATAATTTTCACCCCGATGCATACCAATTAGCTAATTCAATAGGTTTGCTGAAAGTTTATAATGAGTTTTCTGAGCTGTGGCTCCGAATAAAAATCGTTTATGTATATCAACTGGCGTCAAAAAGAACTTTATCTCAAGTTAATTTATTATGGACCTCCTCTAAGCGGTAAAACGACTAATCTGGAGCAAATCCATAAAATGATGCCACCTCAAAAACGTAGCGATCTGGTATCAGTAAAAACCCATGAGGATCGGACTTTGTTTTTCGACTTTATGGAAATGGAATTAAACGAAATCAATGGTTTAAAACCGAAATTTAAGCTGTATACGGTCCCGGGTCAGGTTTACTATGCGGCGACCCGAAAACTTGTTTTGAAAGACGTTGACGGGCTTGTTTTTGTGGCAGACTCTTCGAGAAAGCGTATGACGAATAATCGACATTCGTTGATTGAAATGAAGCAACAGCTTGATGAACTGGGACAATCGTTGTCCAAGATTCCGCTGATTTTGCAATGTAATAAGCAAGATGTGGATGATGCGGTTGCGACAGAAAAAATCGGCCGATTTTTGGGGATTGCGGAATCTGAAACTGTTTCGGCCGTGGCAACAACCGGACAAGGGACAACCGAGACCCTGAAAAAAGTGATCGGGAAGGTAATTTCCCGTCTTTAGACGATCAATAGACGCTTTTCTGCACACAAAATGATGCCTGAACAAAAATCATATGGCTCCGTTTGGGAGCCTGAACACAGGCAAATTAAAAAGCTCAATGAATATCTAGTTGAATTTACCGATCTCGCTCGTGCATCGTTTGCAATCTTGATTCGAGAAAATGGGGATGTACTGTGTACTGATTCTGATTTTCCCCGAAAAGACAATGTCATGATTGCGGCACTTGCGTCTGCAGGATATTCAGCCAGCCAAGAGCTCAGTCAATCGGTTGAATTCTCAGATTCTACTGAGCAAAACGACTGTAAACAATTTATTCTCGAAGGCGAAGAGAGCAATATTTTCGTTTCAAGAATTGTTGAAGATATTTTGTTGGTTTCGGTCTTTTCCACTGAAACAACCATTGGATCGATGCTGGTTCATTCTGCAGCATTTTGCAAAACAGTAACTGATTTTACTGAGACCGCACGCTTGAATGCAGTTGAAGGTAAAAATCGAGATGCATTTCAATTTGATGAAGATTTTAGTCTTCAAGTTAATACCCAACTTGATAACCTGTTCTTAGACAAAAATGACTCTTAAGCCAGATGTAAAAATCGAAATCGAAGGAAATCTTGAAGCGATGGATTTGCCCACTCTGATCCAATTTATCGGTCAAGAAGGTGAAGCTGCGTCTATCAATATTGAAAGTGAGAGTGGCACCGGATCGATTTTTATCAATGAAGGCTTGATGTGCCATGCGGTTGTTATTGATGGCGATAATCATCGGGTTGAAGGCGAAGATGCCTTATTCGAGTTATTAAAATGGGAAAAAGGACATTTTAAACTCCTAAAGAAAGTTGAAGTTCCAGTTGCAACGATTCAAAAACCGTGGGATTTCATTCTGATGGAAGGACTTCGTAAATTAGACGAAGCACAAGCAGGCAGCCCTGAAGAAGCTGTAAAAGAAACTGTGATGGAAGGCGAGGCGGAAAATTCAGCAGATAAAGGATTAGAGTTATTCGACGATTTGTCGGGCTCGACCCCACACAATAAGGATCTTAATAAAATGGCTAATTTAGAACAAACACTTAATGAAATTATGAATATCGGTGGTGCAAAAGCTGCCGCCCTCGTCGATTGGGAAAGCGGCATGACCCTAGGAACCGTCGGCGGTGGATTTGACATTGATTTGGCTGCGGCCGGCAATACAAACGTAGTACGCGCTAAATTTGACGTAATGAAACAGCTCAAGCTAAAAGGCGGTATCGAAGATATTCTGATTACCCTAACTGATCAATATCATTTGATCCGTATTATGGAAAGTAATGTGAACCTATTTATTTATGTCGCATTGGATCGCACCTCAGCCAACCTAGGTATGGCGCGTCATCAACTTTCAAAACTTGAACAAGAATTAGAGATTTAATGAATCGCTAAAAAGTAAACGTAAATCGTTTTTGAAAGGCGCAAGAATTAGTGGGTGGTATGTGCAAAATCGCATGAATCACACCCTAATTCTTGCGCTTTTTGTTTGGAAAACCTTGATTTGGGAGTTTGTAAAAAAGCCTATTCTCCGCATTTTTAGTAATGAATTAGACCCTGTTTCTCTCCACCTAAAAACTGGAATATTGGTTAGAATTCAGCAAATGTAGCATGGTATCGTGCCCGGCTCCCTTTGCTTGTGATAAAATAGGGGTCGTTATGCAAAATTTTGACAGAAATGAAGAAAAAATTTTTGAGACCTTTGAGATCTGCCTTGCCGAAAAGGATTTGCGCGACCAGCCTAAAATGGTTACCGCGAATCCTGAACGAGACACGGATACTGATACAGATTTAGACATTGATGTCGAGGATGAAACCAAGGAAGAGCCCCCTTATCGGGTAATTATCCACAACGATAACATCACGACGTTTGTATTTGTAATCAAGATTCTGACCACTATTTTCATGAAGAATGTGATGGAGGCAGATCAGATCGCAAACCGTACTCACAGCTATGGTATTGCGGTGGTGGGGACTTATCCTAAATCAGTTGCAGAAACCCGTATCAACAAAGTACATTTTGCTGCACAGCTCGAAGGGTATCCGCTAAAACTGACAATGGAGCCTGGAGAGTAGCCTACGCACCCAGCAAGAAATAAATTACATAAAATTTGATGTCTGGTGATAAATGGGGGGCAGTGTATTTGCCACTTACACCTTTCTGATTCATACTCCACGTCGATTGACTATGGCTGTAAATTCCCAGAAGCTACAAAAACCAAAGATACCACTGCCTCCTGCAGAAAATTCGGCCGCCCGATTTGGCACCTTTGCGGGCGTTTTTACCCCTAATCTGTTAACAATTTTGGGGCTGATTCTATTTTTGAGAATCGGCTATGTCACCGCCTATGCTGGCATGTGGCATACCCTTATCATTGTTTTAATCGCCAACGGTATTTCTTTTTTAACCGGCCTATCCCTTTCAGCTATTGCAACCAGCATGGAAGTTCGAGCCGGTGGCAACTACTACATTATTTCTCGGTCGCTTGGCCTTGAGATTGGTGGAGCGATCGGATTACCGCTATTTGCCTCTCAGGCGATTTCTGTAGCGTTTTACATCATCGGTTTTACTGAATCGGCCCAAAGTATCCCGTTTTTTCAACAAATAGATGCCCGCCTTATTTCAACCCTAATTTGCTTGTTGTTTATTGGCATCGCATGGATCGGGGCTGATTTTGCGATCAAAATCCAATTTGGCATTTTGGCCGTTTTAGCTGCGGCACTAATCTCCTTTTTTGCCGGAGGCTGGGACACCATTTCGACCCCCATCCTTGAACCAGCCTATGCTGATGGAATTACCTTTTGGGTTGTGTTTGCCATTTTCTTCCCGGCCGTAACTGGGATCACCGTCGGGACCAGTATGTCAGGCGACCTTAAAGACCCTGACAAGTCGATTCCCCAAGGGACGATCTGGTCGATTGTTGTTACCGCATTTATTTATGTGGGGGTGGTTGTCTGGTTTTCGTTCCATGCGCCAGATCGGCAAGAGCTAATCAATAACAGCATGGCGATTCAGTCTATCTCTATTTTTCCACCGTTGATCTTAGCCGGTGTGTGGGCCAGTACCCTCTCATCCGCCTTAGGCAGCATTGTTGCGGCCCCGCGAACGCTGCAAGCGATTGGCAAAGATCGTATTGTGCGCAATTGGGTCTCGTCTAATCTTGGGCATCCTACAGAACCCCGCATGGCGGTTTTAATAACCGGGGCGATCGCGCTGGTTGTTATTTGGATGGGAGATCTAAATGCAGTGGCTCCAATCATTTCAATGTTCTTTTTGAACACCTATGGGATAACGAATCTCGCGGCGGCACTTGAAAAGCTGGTTGATAACCCCAGCTATCGGCCGAGGTTTAACATTCCGTGGTATTGGTCACTTTTAGGCGCTATTGGCTGTTACGGTACGATGTTTTTGATCAACGCATTTGCTACTGTAATCGCTATCGTGGTCACGGTCGGGATTTATTTTTACATTCAGCGCCGCTCTTTGACCCGCACTTGGGGAGATGTGCGAACCGGCCTTTGGTTTGCGATTGCTCGTTTCGCATTGCTAAAACTAGACACGCAACAAATTTCTGCTAAGAACTGGCGGCCGAATTTGATGGTCTTTTCAGGTGTGCCTGACAAGCGCTTGCCGTTGGCTGAAACGGCCAACTGGCTGAGCCACGGCAAAGGGATTGTGACCTTTTTTCAAATTATTGAGCAAGATTTTGATTCTGCCCGAGAAGAGGCTCAAGGGAAGCGGACTGAAGCTTTAAACACGATTAAGCACTTTATTCAAGAAAATAACTTGGCTGCGTTTGCTGAGGCAGAGGTGGTACCAAATTTTAGAGATGCGGTGTTGACTGTGGCCCAATCTCATGGGATTGGTGGGCTTGAATCCAACACAATTTTGCTGGGATGGAGCCGCACGGCCGAAGGTCGTTCGATGCAAATGTCGCTTGCGCGCGATTTGTACCACATCAACAAATCGACCGTCTTCTTGAACGTAGATGATAAAAAAGGGTTCGGCCAACGCAAGATCATTAATATTTGGTGGCGTAGTGCAGGTGGTAACGCAGACTTGATGCTGTTGATGAGCCATATCATTCGGCAACATGGCTCATGGGGTCAGGCTGAGATTCGCTTATTACGTGTTGTGGAAGACGAACAGGTGCGCGAAGAAACGTTGGTACATGAAGTCGCCGAAATGAAAAAGATGCGGGTTGATGCCAAACCACACGTTATTGTGAATGACGATGGGCGGCCGTTTAGCCAAATCATTGAAGAAAACAGCCATGACGCAGATTTAACCGTGTTGGGGATGAACCTGCCGACTGGAGATCCGATTGAAGAATATGGGGAGCGATTGAATAAATTAGTTGGCTCAGTAGGGACCTCATTGATTGTTTTAAGCACGATCGAAAATATTATGATATTTGGTCGAGAGAATTAAGCGCCGCAGATTTTTAGGGGACAGCTACTACCTATTTGATCTAATGCTTGATCAGCACAAAATCACCCGGCTTAATCGATCCCTCTGCAATCACTTTGCAATAGGCCCGTGACCAACCAGGGTGGAGCTTTTGCGAAATACGGCTCGACTTTTTATCGTTGAACCACTCGCTAATCTGGCTACATGGGACCGCAAAACTCGTCACTTCCAATAACAGATCATTGCCAACTTTTAGAACTACCCCCGGCTGAATATCATCCCATCTTAAACCTGAAATAGTTAGGTTTTCACCGGTGGCTCCGGGCCAAATGCTATGCCCTTCTCGCTGCAACGTCAGAATACGTTCAAGACTATAGATACAAACGGCCCGTTCTGGTCCGCCATGATATTTGAGATGTTTTTGTTTATCCCCATCCAATCCATCGACCGTCACAGTTGCGCTATGGATTGGCTTTTTAGGAACGCCACCTTTTGACACATTGATTTGTACTAACTGGGCCATGATTTAGGTCTCGTTTTGGTTCAATTTGGTGCGATGTGAGCTAACTTGATCGGATATACAGCAGCAGGTAGCTCTTTTATAACGGCCGAACCTTACGATTTATCGATATTTATTATCTTTTTAGGATGACATAAGTCCCATCGGCGATCCCGATCAACCTGTCCCCTGAATATACTTTTGATTCAACAACAATGGTTTGTCGCCCTTTTTTCACCACAGAACTATGCGCGACGATCGTTTCTTCTTGAGCCAAGCTCAAATAACGATAATGCAAATCTTGAGTTACGCAATATTCGCCAACGTCTAAGTCAAGAACTGATGACGCGGCAGCGCCTGTGCCAACATCGGCCAACGCATAAGTCACTGCTCCATGTGGAATGCCGACAATGTTGAAATGATGAGCGGAGAGAGTGATTTTGGCAACCGAGGTTCCTTCTCCTCGCTCCGTAACCTTGATTCCCAGCAAACTTGTAAACGGCGACCGAACCGTCATGCTAGAGTTTGCCAGTGAATTTACTGCTTGGAATGCGATTTCTGCCTCTTGGTCCGAAAAAGCATCGATTAGCTTGTGTAATTTGGTGTGGATGGTTGACATGGGTTTGAGCCGTAGCGGCAAATTGCGGGCCGATTATGGCTCAATAAGAACTTCTGGGGAGAACAGGCTCATCCGGCCGCGATTGTCGATAGACGCCATGCTCATGATGTATGCCTTTGATGGATCAAATCCCGTTAACACCACATTGCCCGCTTCGGCATTGTTAACAAAGCGCAGGGTAGGATAATTTCGAATATCGGCTGAGGTTTCACGGAATGAAATCGCGTATCCGGCCGCATTGGGGTCGCGGGGCCACGTTAACAGGAACGATCCGGCGGTTGCCATCCTGACCACTGTTGGAGCGGCCGGAGGCACCGGGCTACCGGCCATATTTGCCACAGCTGCGATATTGAGCTGGGTCACCTGTCGCAGATACGAATAATCTAGCTTTTCCCAAGTGTCTAATTTTGAATTGATTAAATCTTCATTTTCGATCGATTCTGTGATCCGAATACCAGGCATACCGGCGAAGACAAATTCTCTCTGGTCTCCCCAACGCCCTTCACGGTCCAACGCATCGATCATTTCAATACGAAAAGCGGGCACATACAAGCGCCCCATATAGTTGTAATAACGGGCCAGGGCGCCCGAAGGGGATCGCCCCATGTCAGGGGCAAATAACCGAACAGAGCGGGGGATTTCTGTCCGGCCGCCGACGGTGTCGTAGTTGATGGCGGCGACAACATTCCGGCCGTCTCGAATCAATTGTTGGACGAGGTCTCTCGATCCGTGTGTCCCTTGCTCTTCGGCCGCGAGCGCTGCAAAAATAATCGTTTGGTTCCAAGACCGCGAGCTTAACAGTCGCAGAGACTCAATTAACATCGCTACACCAGATGCGTTGTCATCAGCACCGGGTGATCGGGTTAAACCGTCCGTTTCATCGACCGACCGTGTGTCATAGTGGGCCATAATGACAATAACAGCACCACCGGGCTCTGTTCCTGGCAACGTCGCGATAATATTTTCTTGCTCGGCCGTAAATCCTTGATAGTCCAACAAAAACGGATCATTTTGAACCACAAGCCGGCCGTTGCTGGCAGCACCCACTCGAATCATTTCTTGCTGTATCCAGCGTCGAGCCGCACCGATCCCAAAATCATCTTGATTGATGGGGCTAAACGCGTTCCTAGATCCAAAGGCTTCCAGCTCTTGCACATATGCCGTTAATTGCTGTTCTGATACCGCATTAATCAACGTTTCGATGTCAGGGTCCACGTTGGGGAAAACGTCACTTACCGGATTTGTAACCGCATTGGCCGGATCGGGTGGAATAAACCCTTCTACCGACACTTCCACAATTTCTTGCTCAGACCCTGGCAAAGGTGGTGGGCCAGGAATTGGCGTTGGAATAACAAGGGTAGGGGGGGCCAATAAGGCGCATGAAAACAAAAATAAAAGCAGCGGCGCAAAGCGCAATAGCTTTAGTTTAGGTGTGGTGTTTTTGTTCGATTTTGTTGTCATAGCTCTGAAATGATTTGGGTGCAGTGATTATGGCTTGAGCTTGCAGTAAATTCAACCGATTATTCGGTTTTTCTCAACAAAAAAACCGCCCTTTGATCCTAGATAAAACGACGGTTTTTTAAGGCACTTGTTCTTCAAGCACAATCACTTTACGTGGTGAGCGCTAATTTAGGTTTAAATTAAGACAACCTTACTCCGCATCTGGTTCGCTTGGCTTGGCAACACTGTTAGAGTTTAAGCTAGGCAACACCGCCTGAATCAAATCAATTGGAATGGGGAACACCGTGGTGGTATTTTGCTCAACCCCAATTTCCACCAGAGTTTGCAGATAGCGCAATGTCATCGCACCCGGTTCTGCTGATAGAGCCTTGGCCGCTTCAGACAGCTTTTGTGATGCTTGCAATTCACCTTCTGCATGGATGATTTTTGCCCGACGTTCTCTTTCTGCTTCAGCCTGACGTGCCATCGCTCGAACCATTTGAGAATTTAATTCAACATCTTTAATTTCAACGATGGTTACTTTAATACCCCACGGCTCGGTGGCATCATCGATAATGTGCTGTAACTTGCCATTGATCTCTTCACGATCAGACAAGAGTGCGTCCAGGGTTGATTGCCCAATCACGTTCCGCAAACTGGTTTGTGAGATTTGTGACGTTGCACGACGGAAGTTTTCAATATTAACAACGGCCGAAACCGGGTCTGTTACTTGAAAATAGACCACGGCATTCACCCGCAC
>JAHDEN010000194.1 GCA_020628815.1 Chloroflexota bacterium
CCAACGCTCGCTTATTTACCAACGGGCCAAAAATGTGCGCGATACGGTCCCCTTTGGCACCAAAGAGGATTTGTACCAAGTGGGGTATGAGTGGGTCAATCACTCGATCGCTCCGCATCATTTAGAACCGGCCGAAAGCCGGGTAACGGTGGGAGGTTCTGACTGCAAACAACCCTACTCCGCCAGCATTTTTAATATCTCCGCCATGAGCTACGGATCGCTCAGCAAAAACGCCGTGTTGGCGATGAGCAGCGGCGCAAAACAAGGCAACTTCGCCCACAACACGGGCGAGGGTGGTATCAGCCCGTACCATCTTGAAGGGGGAGCGGATCTAATCTGGCAAATCGGCACCGGCTACTTTGGCTGTCGCACGTTGGATGGGGATTTTAGCCCTGAAAAGTTTGCGGAAAACGCAGCTCGGCCGCAGGTCAAAATGATCGAGATTAAACTGTCCCAAGGTGCTAAACCGGGCCATGGGGGGATTCTGCCCGCCTCAAAGCTCACCCCAGAAATCGCAGAAATTCGTGGCGTTCCCATGGGGGCCGATGTGATCTCGCCACCCGGCCATAAAGCGTTTTCAACACCGCTAGAGCTACTTGGGTTTGTCGGCCAGCTGCGCGATCTTTCCGGCGGCAAACCGGTTGGATTCAAGCTGTGCATCGGTAAGCGGCGCGAGTTTTTTGCCATTTGCAAAGCGATGGTTGAAACCGGCATCAAACCAGATTTTATCACTGTGGATGGGGGTGAAGGTGGCACCGGCGCCGCTCCGCTTGAGTTTTCTAATCGGGTTGGAACCCCTTTAATCGAGGGGCTCATTCTCGTTCACAACGCGCTGGTTGGGTTTGGTCTACGGGATGAGGTACGCATTATCGCCAGTGGAAAAGTCTCATCCGGCTTTGACATGGTCAAACGTTTGGCGTTGGGGGCTGATCTATGTTATTCGGCCCGAGCGATGATGATGGCCATCGGCTGTATTCAGGCGCTCAAGTGCAATTCAAACCATTGCCCTGTTGGGGTGGCCACCCACAAGCCTTATTTGATGGCTGGTCTGGTGCCGGAAGACAAAGCGAGGCGTGTGGCCAACTATCATGCCGAAACGGTGCAAAGCATGACTGAAATGGTTGGGGCGATGGGGCTGCACGCGCCGGAAGAGCTGAGGCCGTGGCACATTATGCGCCGCATCTCTCCCACCGATATTCATCATTATGGGGAGATTTATGATTATCTGGAGCCAGGAGAGCTGCTGCGTGAAAGCTTGCCCCCGGACTATGCGCGTGCGATGCAAGCGGCCGCGGCTGATACCTTTGGTCACAGCGGCCCGCCGTCAGACGAAAGTTTGAGCGCGTCGCATTCGGTTACCAACGGCCGCCCCCAAACTAAAGAGAGATAAACCTAGAAAAATAATCTCTCTTTAGTTTTGATTATGCAACATCTTGGGTAGGGGTCGACGCCGTCGGAGCGAAGATGGATCGCAGAAAGTAATTCCCTCACCGACGGCGTCGACCTCTACAAAGTAATCTGCACCCCTCAAAATAATTAGAAAAAATCAACCATTGGATATTTTTTCAAACGTTGACAGCCGTGATTCCCATGCCTAAACTTCATTTAATTATTCACATTTACGCATAATTGAATGAGGCAACCATGCTCAGATTACTCAAAAAAGAATCCTCCCCCGTAGAAGTGCATGTCACAACATCCCCAGCGCATAGCGTGCTGACCGCTTTGGCAACAATCGCACATGGGCCAAATAATCTAGACGATGAGCCGTGGCTAAAACAGCTATCAGCCAAGCTGTTTGTCAACGAAGCAGAGACGAACTCGCAGCTGTTCAAAAGCCTTGACTCAGCCTTGGTTCCCAAAAAGGAATATCGAATTTTTGCTGATTATTTGTCTGACATCGAATCGCATTCGGCCGAGGCGTTTACGTTTATGAAACAGATGTGGCGCACCCATTTTATGCCGGTGTGGGATCAGCAACATTATTTGCAATCACTGGCAGATAACTTAAACACCCGAGAGTGGCCCATGCGGGCAAAATCGGCCGAAAGCGTGATACAAACATTTTTACAGCGGCCGGTCCCGACGTTTATCGGCCGTGAGCTGGCCGGTATCACACAACTCGTCTTTTGTCTGTCTCCCTATGTCGAGTTCCAAGCGGCCAAGTTTGGTGATGCCAGAGAACTTTGGATATTTGTTCCCTCTAATCCGCGCAAACTGCCGATGCGGTATGAGCCGATCCAACGAACCGAGGTAACTCGGCTTGCCAACGTATTGGCCGATGAAGCGCGGCTCCAAATTTTGGAGCTGCTGGCGGCATACGGCCCCATGCGCTCACAAGAGATCATGGAACAGCTGGATGTCAGCCAACCGACCGTTTCACGTCAGCTAAAGCAGTTAAAAATGACACAGTTTATGTTTGAAAAGCGGGATGGAGATGCGAGCAAGATATTTGAGTTAAACACAGATCGGCTGGGTGAAGTCACCCATCTTCTAGAAACGTTGCTGTCAACGGCAAACGCCCGCATGGTGCTCAATGATCCCCGACTGGACCAACCGGCCGAACTACGGAAATTTTTGAATGAAGATGGGCAAATCTATAAATACCCAAATAAGCTCCAAGCACAAGAAATGGTGATCGGCTATTTGGTGGAAAAGCTGGAAAAAGGAAAAAAATATTCTGAAAAAGAGATGAATGAGCTGCTCAACCGGTGGCACACCTATAAAGATCCGGCCCGCCTGCGTCGTGACTTAGTTGATTTTGGCTATGTCAATCGAACGGCCGATGGGTCAGAGTACTGGTTGGCGTAGAAATTTTTTCATCATTGTAAAAAATTAAAATAGACCCTTGACAATACCCTTCAAAGCATTATACTAATTTTCATCGTTGTAATTATTTACAATGGTGACATCAAATTCAATGACTTCAGAAAAACAACCCTATGACATCGCTGATGTTTTCACAATTAGCGACCTTGATACATTAAAAAAGCTCACCCACCCGCAGCGGGTCGAGATTTTGCACACTCTGCATCAACCCAAAACGGTTAAGTCGATTGCGGCCGAAATTGAGGCTGATCCGACCAAGCTGTACTATCATATCCGGCAAATGGAACAGATTGGTGCGATCCAAGTTGTAGAAACAAACATTGTGTCAGGCATTGTCGAAAAGAAGTATTTGGTAACGGCTCACAGTTACCAAGTTAAGGACAATCTATTTTCAGGCGATGAAGCGATTGAAACTGCAATTGAGTTCCCACAAATGATGGAAGCGGTGTTTAAAAGCACCATCAGACAAGCTGAACGATCTGCCAAAGCAGGGCTGATTGATATGCAAAAGCCACGTGGCGAGGATCCAATTTCAGTAATTTTAGGGTCGAACGTTCTTTCTTTGACAGCAGAGCAACAGATTGCTTTTGGCGACCGTTTACAGGCACTGCTCGATGAATTTTGCTCTGAGCCGGATCAAGAAGCCGGTGAAGACAGCAAAGAGGTTGTTGAAGAAGACGCAAAAAGCTTTCTATTCACCCTCGCATTTTTTCAACGGCCGCCTGGAAATGACAAATAAATCTTGAAACTTTTGAGAGCTAATTTTGTCTAAGTAAATACCACAAAAATTCTAGTCGCTATTCCCCACGGTGCCCTACATGCTCACGCACCGGCTCTGAAGAAAAACCAAACAATCCTATTCAACCTTTTCTAGGTCTTTTCAGGCATGGTGCCTAACGGATGACCAAGATTATTAACGGAGAAATCGCATGAATGAAGAGTCAAACACACCTGTACAAGGAGATAGTGTCACGCCTCTATCCATCCCAGATGTTTTAAAAATCCCCAACATGAAGTGGCTGTGGTTGGGGCAAATTGTGTCAAATTTTGGGGATTCACTCACCCACTTTGGTCTTATCTTGTTAATTAACGAGATGACTGGTGGCTCAACGGAATCGATTGCAGGGTTGCTGATCGCGTTAGGGTTGCCAATGGCGACCATAGGCTTGGTGGCGGGCGTTTTGGTTGACCGGTTTCCACGCCGCGCCATCATGATTTTGTCAGATCTTTCTCGAGCCCTGCTGGTGGTTGCATTCATCGTTTACGCACTGATGGGTTGGGAAAACATCTGGTTTTTATACGCAGTCGCCTTTTTACATGCGACGGTCAACAGCTTCTTCATGCCTGCTAGGCAAGCGATAACGCCCAACTTAGTGCCAGAAGAAGGGCTAATGGCGGCCAACTCGCTGGCGCAAATTAGCATGGTTATTTTTAGGGTGATGGGGACGGCCGCGGCCGGATTCTTGGTCGGTGTACTTGATGCGTACTGGGCCGTGTTCACCATCGATGCAATCACCTTTTTACTTTCAGCCTTCTTTATCTCACGCATTGTGTTGAGCGAGTCGGCCAAAGAAGTAACAGGTGATCTCCAAGCCCAAGTACGCCAGGCAATGACAGAGCTGGGTGAAGGATTAGGCGTGATCCGCTCAAGCCGAATCTTAGTCGGCACCTTAGTCGGATTTGCGGCCGCCATGTTAGGCATCGGTGCGATCAACGTGTTGCTCCCCGTCATTGTGATAAATGAGCTGCTTGTGTCTGAAACATGGTTTGGGTTACTTGAGATGGCTCAGGCTTCTGCCATGATCTTGTCCGGCCTGTTTGTGACCGGTTTAGCCGCCCGCTTTAAGCCGACCCAGATCACATCTGTCGCACTATTTCTGACCGGCGTGATCACTTTCGCCTTTATTCCGCTCACAGAGCTGTGGCATCTGTTTATTATTTTGTTCGGAATTGGCTTGATCATGACCCCCTTGCAGGCGTCATCTGCCACTATCATACAAACCTCAACAGATGAGGCGATGCTCGGCCGGGTAGGGTCGGTATTGGGCGCAATCATCCAAGTTGCTACGCTTATTTCCATGTTTGCGGCCGGGTTGCTGGCAGAAGATATAGGAACCCGAAACGTGTTTTTAATCGCCGGCATCTTGATTGTCAGTGCATCTGTTGCGATGACTCTTATCTATAGGGGGATAAATCCGGCAGATTTGGAGCTGGTTAAAACCAAGAATCTTGATCTTGAAATCGAAACTGAAGTTCACAGTAAGGAGGTTGTTCTATGAGCGTATTCTGTTTAGATGGTCGGCTTTTTATGTTTACATGATGTTACACGCTAGAAGCCAGCCGGGTTTTTGTCGAGAAGGTACGTAACGTGAACGTGTAAAAAAAAAGCCCCTGAAAAATTTATTTCAGGGGCTGTACCTTTTTATTAGAACCGGCTTTTCTGATTCTCAGACTTAAACCGGCCGACCATAAACTCTCGCTTTTTCTCATGCTTCGTGTTGCGGCCGGTCACACGTTTGCGCCACATCTTAAAGCTCGACGGCTTCATCTCACGCCGCATCAGCTTGATCACATCTTTTTCTTTTAACCCAAACTGCTCTTCAATCGCATCAAACGTGGTTCGGTCTTCCCACGCCATTTGGATAATGCGGTCAAGCGTACGGGGGTCGATATTTTTGGGGTCAATTTTTTCAGCCATAACGGTCGAAAGTTTACCCCCTCACCAATAGTTTTTGATTAGACCCTACAAACTTAGCTGATCCAGGAACGCGGCTCCGGCAGCATCTGGCTCTTGATCCAGGCTAAACGTCAGCGATCGGTAAGCGACATCCTTATTTTGCCCCCGCAACGGTGTTTTTGGCTGGATGGGGTAGACCAATCCGGCCGATTGACAGCCGATCTCCCGGGCGTAAAAGGTGACCTGGTAAATATCGTCGTTGGTTGGCTCCCCCGCTTTGTATTTTGTGTCTAATACCATCACCGGCCGCTGGTCAGAATCATAAATCACAAGGTCTATATCCACATGGCGCGACTGCAAAGAGTCTAAACGAACCCGCTCCTGCTCCCGTAAGCTGAACCCATGGGGCAGATTTTGACTCAGCCATTGGGCCACAAATTTTTCATACAGCTGGGGCATATTCAGCAAAAATGGCAGCATATCTGCACCGTTCTGGCCGTGATGGTGGGTCGGCTCTAGCCCGTCTAAAAACAAACGGCATAGTGCGTGCATCGGCCGGTAATCTTCCGTCAGCCGGCTGTATTCAAACCCCAATGGCTCATGCCCGGTAAACGGAACGGGGGCAACCGGCATTTGGCGCCATGCCCGGTTCCCCCGCCTTAAAACCTGTGGCGAGCAAAGCCCGGTCAGCGCGATTTGGCGCAACGTAAATGCCAAAATTTGATTCTGTGGCAAATCGGCCGTTTGCTCAGCATAGTCGCACATAATTTGGGGGGATGCGGATTCTGTAGCCAAATGCCGTGCGTCGATCCGGCCGCGAACCACACCCACCAGTTCCCGCTTGCTCACATACTCTTTTGCAATCCCTTTGCGTTGCCGGTCCAGCACGCGATCAGCCAGCTCACCGGCCAACACGTCCCAAAACCCCTGCACTGTTTCAGCTTGTGAAACCCCATCCAACCAAGAAAATTGGGGCAATTGATAAACCTGTTGCAGCAATCGGAACAAATTTTGAACCGAAACTTTAGGGCTGATCACAAATGTGGTTTTAGCAGAAAGCTGGATATGACCGGCCCAGCCTTGTGGGGTAAGGGCCCATTGATTGTTGTTTTTAAATGATGGGGGATCGAGGTGAATGACCGGCCGGAAATGCGCCCAAAGCCGCTGAGCTTCTGGCTGTGTAAGTCGCTCTGCGGATAGATAAATTTGCTGGTATTCGGTTAAGTGGATTGGCTGGGTCACAGCTCAATTATGACCCAGCCCAAATGGTGGTGCAATCAGAAGGGTTGAGGTTTCAGACCCTAACAGCTAGCCAAAATTTATTTGGCCAGTTAATCAAGTTAAGTTCCTAAGGCGTTGGGGTGCTCGTTGCTGGGAAAACAACCGGCCTTGAAGGAAGAACAACGGGTGTCGGTTCAGGCGTTTTTTCCGGCGGCGGCGCTGGCGGGTTATTCTGAGGGTTTGGCACATGAACCGCTCCGGTGCTTGGTTGCTGAGCTGGCGGATAAGCAACCGAAGTTGGTTCTGGCTCTTCGACCTGGACAACATAGGGTGTTGGGGGAGCTTCTGTTGGCCGTGGCCCATGGAACGCTGCCAACGGGCAGTTTTGCAAATAGTCACACGGGTCAACATAGCGGAACGTTTTTCTTAACTCCACATGTAGATGCGGAGCGCTAGACCGGCCGCTGTTACCTGATTTTCCGATGCGCTGCCCTTGCCAAACAAAATCCCCATTTTCTACAGAAATTTCAGACAAGTGGCCGTATACGCCCATCAAATCATCCCCGTGATCAATCACAATCAATTGTCCAAAAATATGGTGATTAGGCTCTACACGAATCACCCAGCCGTTCCCCATAGAATTGACCGGGGTGCCGATTTCGGTTGCAATATCAACCCCGTGATGGTTGCGGTGATACAGTTGGCTTACCACGCCGGTCTGCAGGCTGATGGGCCAGTTAAACGACTGTTTATACCCAAAATCATAAAACGGATCGGTGTACTCTTGAGCCATCTCAAACTGCTCAGGCCCACGTGGGTCAGCTGGCGCTAAAAACAAGTCTTGTGATATCTGGCTCAGGTTCCCATTTCGGTGCAAAGATCGGCCGGGAAACCAGCCTAATTCTTCTGGCCCCGGGGGCAATTTGATATAGATGTATTGAACTGGTTCTCTGGGGACTAGGATAAAATTATAGGCGACCAATAGATCGAGCGATACACAAAAATCGTTGGCGATCTCCCATAAAACTTTTTGGTCAACATTATAGTAAGCTCGGTCACCATCTTGATCGATAACGACATTCTGCTCTGACTGTGGGTTAACACGGCAATTATTTTGATAGAACTCCCCATTCCCTTCACGGGCACCGGCCGGAGAGATAACAAACCACATCCAACCTAAGGCTAAAATTGTTATTGCATAGACGTAACCGCGTTTCTTCATGGCATAAAACCCTACCCCCAAAAATAATGTACTTCGTAATAGAGTTGCTCTTGTTTTGATTGCGTACCATTACGCGACTGTCAAAACTCAAGGTTATCTTTAAATTGTATTCCGGCCGGTTGATCACACTGTCCTGTAATAACCGAAGGAATTTAAGGTTAGCTTTGCCTAATCGAATCGTATGGATGCATTCTTACGATATTTCTTATTTTGAAAATCGTTTACGCCTGATTCATATTTATGGGCTAACGTAACTTTTAGGGGTAATTTATGTGTAAAATAAGACATTCAGATTGTATCCCTTTTCATAAAAATCACCGTTTCTCTTGTGATTCTTTAGACCTATTCAGCTAAGAAACATAAGATTTCATGTAAAGCGATTGACACTTGCTTTAAGTTAGGTGAAAGTGTTTACAAATTAATCTATTAAACAGCCGATTGATTGCATACAAAAACCGCGGTTGTTTACTTAAGGAAAAATATTATGGAACGAAAAGTCTTTACCGTTAACGAAATTTCATGCGGCCACTGCACAGGGGCGATCGAAGAAGAAGTTGGGGAAATCACCGGTGTTTCTCTAGTAGAAGCTGATATCGAATCTAAACGCGTGATGGTTGAATGGAACGCTCCAGCCAGTTGGGACGTAATCAAAGCTAAACTGGTTGAGATCGAGTACCCTCCGGCCGAAGGGTAGCGTTTTGCCATTTGCCGTTTTAGTACCGGTCGTCTGACCACAAATTTGGGAGCCTAAGAGAAAACTTATGAACCCCTCCTCCACTTTTTTCATCGTTTTAGTTGTCATGTTTTTAGGCATCTTGTTCTTTAATCTGTCCCAAAAAAGCAAGGCTAAAGAAACCCATCACTGCCCCAAATGTGACTCAACCAACGTGGTTGAGCAAGATCATCAAACAACAAACTCAAGAACGGTAATCCCCAACGGGGGTGGATCTCCGGGGGGTGGGGATGTGCGTCTACAATTAGATATGAAGCTTTTTCTGCGCTGCAAAAATTGCGGAAATGGGTTTCAAAAACAAACCACACGAACCTACTAAATCTGCTTGGGTAACAATCCAATAGCCTGCACTCAATCGGCTCTGAAAGAACAAAAAAGAGCCACGGTGGGGCAGCACCGCAGCTCTAATAGCAGATTCCCAAAAGACTAGAACTCATCACACCCTAGTCCGTGGAAGAAGGTGTCGAACGAACTAACGAAGGTCACAGGTCGCACGACAAGTTGATTATCACCCCCACGGACTCATTAAAAGGTGCTTACGTTACTTGGTAACTGTCATCTTTTTTATATAGCCTACCCATCCGCTTTTGCTTTTTATTTGTTTTTGTTCTCTAACTTAGCGGCTATCAAATCTGCAAGCTTGATTCAAGATCTTCAAACACCATCAAATGTTGCGGCAGAGCCAACGTAAAAACTGATCCAGACCCCAATTCACTTTCTACCGTCAGATCCCCTTCAATTAAATTAGCGAGCCGTTTTGAAATCGCCAACCCCAAGCCGGTTCCCATCGTTTTACGGGACATTGAATTATCAATTTGCTGAAAGGAGTCGAAAATCTTAAGCAAATCATCCTTCTCAATTCCAATCCCATCATCAACCACTTGAATTAGCAAATGCTCAGCCATTTTGACCTTGATTTTAATTTCCCCCCTTTGGGTAAATTTAGCGGCGTTGCTGGTTAAATTTAGGAGAATCTGCAAGATTTTTTCTCGATCGCTTTTTACATATTGATCCACAAGATCGTCAAAAATTTCAACTTCGAGCTTATTATCGTTCTGCATCGCCAGAGGGGTCGCGATTTCAAGCGTGTCTTGAATCATTCCGGCCAACGAAAATACAGAAATTGACACGTCCATTTTGTTTGCATCGATTTTTGATATGTCCAAAATATCATTGATGATGGCGAGCAATTGATGCCCTGATTTTTTGATCCGTTTAAGATCCAGCTGATGCTCATCGTCCATGCTGCCCTCTTCCGCCACTTCTTCAAGCAATACTTCGCTATACCCGATAATTGCGTTGAGTGGTGTACGCAATTCATGGCTCATCATTGCCAAAAAGTTTGATTTTGCTTGATTGGTCTCCTCAGCCTGTATTTTGGCTTCGGCAAGTGTTTGATTGGCCGTCCGCATACTGGTGGCCGTAAACTGTAATAGCAAACTAGAGAAGATAAGGATTAAAGAAAGGGCTAGCGCTTGGCCCAACTCCCCTTGCTGTAGCTCCCGAATGGGGATAATTCCATAAAATTGCATCAGGGCAAATCCCCATATCCACACAATTAAGGTTAAGAGTACGATTAGGTTAACCCGTTTGCTGGCAAAAAATGAGAAAACAACCAGTGTGGGGAACAGAAGAAAAATGCCAGAATCGCTTAAATTACTCCCCAAAGAGACGGTGATGATTAAGCCACATATCCCCATGATAGCGACAATGACGAAGGCGGTTTCAAACTGATCCTGTTTAACCAGTTTGATGCAGGCGATCATAATCCCCATTAAAAGGGTTAGAAATACAGCATTTAACCAAAACCCGATTAACATATAATGGAGAATGGTAATGCTCCCCATCACAAAACCGGCCAAAAAGATGTTTAGTATGTAGCCTGCAAGCTTTTTCCGATACGAGTCTTGAATATTTGAAAGATCAAAAAGATTCTGAAATATATTTCGTATTCTACGCATGCGTAATTTTTTCATACTATTTAGAACACGCCCACAAAATAAATCAGGTTTTTACGAAATATACTTGTTCTACTTCCCTTTATTTAACGTTCAGAAATCTAGCCACTCTAAAACCGGAAACTCAAAAAAAATCAAACGTATCTCGGCCGCTTTTGCGTTCCGATTGTAGATGCGCTAACGTAGAGCAAAATCAATCTATCTTTTGGTTGCTTGCCCTCATTTCTTGGTAATCAGCCAAACTTAACCAATATGACGAACTCAGTTGAACGAAATAGTGGTATTCCG
>JAHDEN010000019.1 GCA_020628815.1 Chloroflexota bacterium
CGGCCCATGAGTTTGGGGAGCAGATCGATGCGTTAGACGATATTTTGACTGAGGGGTGGCAGACTGTATCGAGCAAGAAAACGGGGAACCCGATTTATCGCAATCCATCTGTTGTGGTTTTATATCGGGAAGATCATGAGTTTGTGCTGAACGACATCATCCCTAAAAACAATGGACAAAAACAAAAGGCTGACTATGACTTTGTGTTGGCGGCACAACCGTATCGCAGCCGCCAAACGGCCGAGTTTAAGGGGAGCAAAGTGCTGGCGCCGCTCGGCCGATCGTTAGGCGTAGACGGTCGGATGGTAGTCGTGCAATCTACCGGTCATGATCCCGGCATGGAGATTATTCGCAAAATTTGGCCGCAAGAAGAGCCGTTTACAACCCCCAGGCATTTGCTCATTAACGAACTAGATCGCCAGCTAAATGGGGAAAATGGGGATCGGCCGGAAGATCCAAATTTCACATTTGATGGTCAAAGTGATGACCGAGCGCTGTTTACCTATCATCTGCACTCGATGCCCAACGAGGTGTCGAGCAACATCAGTACATCGACGATGCTAGCGGCGTGGAACGCGGCCGTGTACGTGGCCCAAATGGAAGATGAGCGAGTGAATGAAGTGCTTAAAAAGGGAAGTCAGTATTTAGACGTGACGGCCGAGGTGGTGCGCAAACACGGTGGGCTCTGGTTCCAAGATGAATCGTTTGTCGTGGTCCGCAAAAAATAATTAGCCAACAAAAAACCGGGTTGCGCCTGAGCACAACCCGGTTTAGCTAATTGAGTCTATCTGCCTATTTCACAATCTGTAAAACAAACAGCTTGAGCTTTATCGAATAATCGGCAAGAACAGCGTAGATCCGGTAGGATTTTCTGGTTCTGTAACCGCATTAGACGGATCACCCACAACTGCGAAGTCGGTAAAGTGATCGATCAACATCGTAATCGTGTTGTTGTCTGTATCAACGATAAAGTTCTCGACGTATGTCCACCGCTCGGTTGTGGTTGAATAATACGCAACCTGGAGTTCATCTTCAGGGATGTCGGCCGTTTGTGACGGATCGTAGCGGAATGTGAGTTCCACATCTTGATTGAAGCTAGCTTCAATCAATGCGCCGGTCGAATCTTTGGCCAAAATCTGGTAGCCATAGTTCACAACTTCAGCATGATCTTGGTCAGGCAACGAAGCGATCGGATCGATCGAGATTGAAATTGTCTCGGTGATCGTGTCTACCGGCATCGCATTGGCCGGGATCGAAATCTTCGTCCCATCGTCCATCGACATCTCAAATGGCTCATTGGCCACAAACGTCTGAACCATCGTGTCCGGCAATTCAATTGTCGTCTGAGTCAACGTTAAATCTAAGCTGGAATCACCTGAAACAACAACCTCATCTTCACCAAACCAGAAGCTGTTGCCCGATTCATGGACCGCATCCACAAACCAGTTGCCGTCAATGACCCGCATTGAGTAGTCGCCGCTGGCGTTGGTGCCATCGCTAATCAGCTCGATACGGGTGCGTTTAAATCCACCTGTATCTGACCAAGCCCAGACATAAGCATATCCGTCGGCCGTTGCTCCGGCCGCGGTAATCGTGCCAGACAGAGTCGCATTTGCTTCACGGAACTGGAGCGGATCAGCCACAGTCTGTGAGTCTTCAGCCACGCTTACTTCAACCGGTTCCGGCATGAACCAGTTGGCTGATTCTTCGCGACCAACAAAGGCGGCTTCGACGATGTAATCACCATACGCCACATTGATCTGATAGGTACCGCTGATGTTTGTTTGCTGGAACAGCCAAACATCTTCGAAATCACCCGTTCCACGGATAATGACTTCTGCACCGGAAATCGGATTGCCTGTTGGGTCTAACACTTGGCCGGATAGCTCTGCATCTAACCTGACTACTGGCAGATTGAAGATCACATCTTCATCGTCGCCCACTGTCACAGTTGATTCAGGATTAAAGACCGCAACGTATTCAGAATGATCTCCCAGCCAATGGTCAACGTGCCATGTGCCCGAAATAACATCCATCGAATAGGTGCCGGTATCCCGATCGATAAAGGCGTTTGTGAAGTTACTGTCGCTCCACGCAAACACATCTGCAAACCAACGGCCGTCATCATCACTACTCAGATCAACCGGGTCATTGGTGCGTGCATCAACAAGTTGTCCCGAAATGGTTGAGTTCGCGCTTTGGGCCGCAACTTCGATCTCGGCGATGTCGTTTTCTGCAACAGTTACTTCAACCTCTTGGCTGGCAAAAATTCCGTCCCCATCGACAAATACCATCACCCGATAATCACCGGCCGGAACTTGCACCGAGAAGGAACCATTGTTAATCGGAGCGCCTGTCATAAACGACGGAGGCTTGTATCCACCAAAACAGGGCTCTTCTTTATCATGCGGATCATCTTGATTAGCCGGGGTGTTCGGATCACCATCTTCACCGCCATCACAGTCTGATGGATGCGGTTCGCAGGTTGCGTCTTCTGGTGGACACTCACCTGGGAATGGCTCACACGCTGCATCTTCTGGTGGACACTCACCTGGGAATGGCTCACACTCTTGATCTTCTGGTGGACATTCTCCTGGGAATGGCTCACATTCTTGATCTTCTGGCGGGCATTGACCTGGGAATGGTTCACATTCTTGATCTTCTGGCGGACATTCTCCTGGGAATGACTCACAATCGATCTCGTTTGGAGGGCAGTCTTCGTTGGTCCCGGCCGGGTTATCGACCTGATCATCGATACTCTCAACATGCACCCAACCAAAAACGCCATCGCCCAGTGGGTTGCCGTTTGAGTCGACAATCACACCTTTGATTTTGCTCTTAGATGAGATAACCGAAAAGTCGATATTTGAAACCGTCTCATCGTCTTCAACATCAACTTCAAATCCTGGGTCGTTAAAGACAAAGTCAGAATCTGGTGAATAAGCCGGTACGACAAACCACAATCCCGGAGAAACATTCAGGGTGTACTCACCGTTTGAGTTGGTATCAACCTCACGGTACGCAAATCCATCAATCTTCCAAGCAACAATCTTCACATCTTTAACCGGCAAATTATTGGATGTGACTTGCCCAGTGATCTGGCTGCTCGATGAAATCATCTTGATCTCACCCAAATCATATTCTTCATCTTCTGCCACATTCACGTTAATAACGCCTGGTGGCTCTGCACCCGAGTTAAAATCAGCGTGGATAAAAATCTCGTAGTGACCGGCCGGTACAGCTAATTCAAAATACCCATTTTGATCCGGCTCAGCATGGGCCCCATGCCCTTCACTGTTAAAGGCACCGATTGAAATCCAATAGGTGGGTGCGTCTCCTTTGGCCGTCAAAATTGTTCCGACGATCTTCGCGTTTGCCGAGGTGACTTCAAAGTCCTCAGTAATCACTTCTTCAGAATCATCATCTGCAAAGTAAACGGTTCGGCCGCCTTCAGTGAAAATCCACTCGGCCGCATCTTCAGAAACACTAAAATCGACAGTACACGTTTGGTCCTCCGGTGGGCATGTGCCTGGGAATGGCTCACACTCTTGATCTTCTGGTGGGCATGTGCCTGGGAATGGCTCACACTCTTGGTCTTCTGGTGGACATTCGCCCGGGAATGGCTCACATTCTTGATCTTCTGGTGGACAAGTACCCGGGAATGGTTCACATTCCTGATCTTCTGGCGGACAAGTACCTGGGAATGGCTCACATTCCTGATCTTCTGGTGGACATTCGCCCGGGAACGGCTCACACGCCGCATCTTCTGGTGGGCATGTTGGATTGTGATCATACCGCTTGATCGGTTCAATAAACACGTTCCATTCGCCACCAATCAGATCCAACGAATATTCTCCATTGTCATCTGTCTCCGTAGATCGCCACCATGCGCTCGTCATATGTTGCGCATGCACCTGTGCATCGGTTATCGGATTTCCGTCAGCATCTGTCACAGAGCCGTTTAATACTTTGACACCAGCTTCAAATCCTTTGAATTGGAATGTAAGTGAAGGGCCATCGTATGGGATTTCGATTTCAATCGGATCCGGTGGCAGCACATCATTTTGCGTCCCTCCAAAAGCTTCGATCACATAGGTGCCGGGGGCTAATGCGCCCAAGGCAAAGGTGCCATCTCGGCCGGTCCAGTCATCAGCATAGGTGGGCAAACCACCCTCATCCCCAAACAGCGGGCCGGTTGTGCCATCATCAAACTTTTGCCACGCATTAACAGTTACATCGCGCATCGGCTTTTGTTCTGGGTCGACCACCAATCCAGTTACACTGGGTGGGTCCAGCTCGATATTTTGAATCATTGGTTGACTAATATCGATCGTGATTTTTTGGAATCCTGAAAAAGCATACGGCTCAGATTCGTCTGGCCAAACAGCAATCTCATATTCTCCGCTTGTTTCTAAGCCGCCAAAAGAATATTTTCCATCAATCGTGCGGGTCTCATAAAACATGAAATCAGTTGTGTGGAACAGCTCAACCCGTGCCTGAATCCCATTTTCGGTTCCTGTTTCTAGAACATAGCCGCTCAACTGCGCCTTTGCTAATTCAATATCAGGGATTCCGCTGACAAAGTCTGAAAACACTTCGACAAATACAGGCCGTGTTAAAGCAAAGTCAGAGTCAGTTGGGGGTTTGATCGCAATTAAGTAAAAGCCCTCCTCTACATCTGAAAAACTATAAGCGCCGGTTACACTGTTGACTCCTGTTTTAGCCACGACTCCATCAGACTCTTCTTCGTTTTCAGAAACATCTAGCGGGCCGCTAAAATGGTCCGAAATTAACCAGGCTTCGGTCCCTTCTGGGATCTCCTCACCCTGAGCAACGACGACCAACCCCTCCAATGTCACACCTGTCTCGTTAAAAGACAGCTCTGGACCGGCCGCGATTATAGCTTGCTCTGTTCCGGCCGAGGCCAATAACAAAAGCATTAATGATAAACCAGCGCCAAAACTTCGTTTTAAGCGTTTCAAACCCACGTTTGAAGAGGGTCCACGGTGGGACCAATTGAACAAATTAAACATACAACAACCTCCCAGTTGGTGTTTTAGGCTTCCACACATTTCGGCAAAAATGCGTTGGCATAGGTCTGACAGGCTTGTCAGCGGCTGATCATGCGATCAGCCAATTCAAACATATGCTTAACCTGAACAAAATTAAGCGTCTGTCATGTTTTTGGGTTGGCGTGATTGATGGTGCAAAGGCGGAGATGCGCGGAATACGTTTTTTCGTTTTTGTAGTTTATTGAAAGTTAACTCTTCCCCATATCCCCACGCTGTCCTAGCCGATCAGGACTAATCGGCCGAATCTTTAGGCTTATCCCTGGAATTCTTTCAGATTTGTGGGTTGCAAACCTTTTGAAGGTTGATTAGTACTGTAGGAGAAAACGTTCCAACATCGCCTAAATTGATAGGTACATAATTAGGATATGAAAAATATCCTAATCAGATGGTGTTCGCTTCTTCGCTGTAGGCGCATAAAATTTGCATATCTGAGTGGGCAACCATAAATTAGGTTATAATCTCAATCATAGAAAGCGACCCAAGATTTAGTTTTTAAGCCACGGAGAGCATATTGGCTACGAACGACGACTACCAATTATTTTTAAAGAAAATGTTTAAGGAGCTCATTGATAAACTCGATCTAGAGGAACATCAAAGAGACTTTCTTATGTTACGCTGGTTAGATCAGGTGATATGGTTAGAGAAAAAAGCGATCGAAAACCAATGGTGGCATTTTTGGTTTAGGCGAATCAACATTGTGCTTTCAGCCCTTGTCCCAGCGCTAGTTGGCATTACTTTCTTTGAAGGGAATGCAAGGGGAGAGCTAATCTTAAAATCAATCACAGTGATTCTAAGTGTCATCGTGGCCGTTATAACAGGGCTAGGCCAATTTTTCCGCTACGGAGACAAATGGAATCTGTATCGAAAAACAGCAGAAGGGCTAAAAGGGGAATTTTGGGCCTTTTATACGCGCAGCGGAATTTATGGGACCTATAAAACCCATACAGATGGCTTTATGCTCTTTGCAAACCATTCAGAGCGCATTATTGATGAAGATGTACGTGTTTATACAACAGAAATAGCCCCCGATAAAAAGGATAAAAAAAATGAGTTCTAAAATTCAATTTGATGCTTCAAAAGCAAAAACTTATCGCAAACGGACCGAAGTATTAGCTTTTCAAAGTCAGGACGGCGTTACATTTTTTAAAGATTGGGGAGAGCAAAAGCTCCGGCCGGGATTTTGGATAATTGTCCCTTTAACCCTCAATGGAGAAACAACTCGGGATATCTACGGGGTAGATGGTGACGTTTTTAAAAAAACCTACGCGTCTTCAAATTCTGAAAATCCTAATCAGTATAGAAAAAAGGAAACGATTCAGGCATATCAACCCGGAACCCCTTTTGAAGTTGATAATGTGTTGAAAGATGGGTATGTAGAAGCTTCCGGCTCAAAAGGGGCCGCGGCCGACACATGGCTGGTCCAAGGACCCGAGGGAGACATTTACCCAATTGAAAACGATAATTTTCAAAGAACTTATGAAGAACAATCTTAGGAGATAAACGCTCACATCTTATAATCGATAACAGATGCAGCTTTGTTTAAAAATCGATTGCCTAACCTGAGAGAGCAAAACTGAGCCATATACAGTTTGAACAAGCGTACAAGAAGGCGATTGAGCTCGATCCACATAATCCTGATCCAAAAAACAATTTAGCTTGGCTATATTATGAAAGGGGAGAAAAACTTGAGGAAGGATCAGAATTGGCACGTGAAGCGATAGCTCTAGCTGCTAAAGATTCTGACTTTTTACACACCTATCTATCAGTAGAAATTTGTGCTGTTGGTTGGACAGACTCATACCCAGGACCCCTTTTACAGTATCTGCAACTGTACCAAGCAGGATTTCGGGAAGATACCCAAACTCTCTTTGCTGAAATCATTCATAAAAAAGAGTCATCTAATCTTCTTAGCAGTTTAAAGCTTGCGGGTGCTGAAGATAAGCAATGGCTCTCATGGGTCGAAGCGATCGATGCGATAAACCAAAACCGATCTCCCTCGCAAAATTGGCAATATCCTGAATCAGCCAGCATCTACAACGGGATCAAACAGGCTTTAGCCAAGCTATTTCGTCAGGTTCTTTAGCGGCGCAATTGCTCTGCCAAATAAGTTCATATAGAATCTATCAAACTACTACAGCCTCAGGAGCAATAGGTATGAATTACAACCAAACGGCCATTCGTAAAATGCTAGACGACGCCTTCAGCAAATCAGATTTAAACACTTTGGTCTTTGACCATTTTGGCGAGCTTTATGAGGAGCTACCCAGCAAAAAAAGTGAGTTTATTATGGCGTTGGTCAACTATGCAGACCGGCAGGGGAAAATACAGGCGATTCTTGACTTTACCAGACGTGAAAACGGGTATCAATACGATCGGTATATCGGGTCAATTAGGGGCTCACAACCAGAAAACTCACCCGCTTCAAATTCACCTTCAATGCCTGCATCCGTAGAACAAGCTGATCTGTTTATCAGTTATTCTCGTGTTGACGGTGAATTTGCTCGAAGAATAAACACCAGCCTAAGCCAGCAACAATTTACAACCTGGATTGATGAGGTTGGGATGCGTGGTGGTTCGGAATGGCCCGCCCAGCTAACCGAGGCGCTTAAACAGTGCAAAGCGGTTGTAGTCATTATTTCACCTGACTCCATAAAATCTGTGTGGGTTAAGCGCGAGCTTGAATTTGCCGATAAAGAGGGAAAGAAAGTGATCCCTCTTAAATTAAAAGAGACTTCACTTCCTGACTGGTACACTTTCCGATTCGGGACGGTTCAGTGGATAGACTTTACAACAGGCTCATTCGAACAAAATTTCATCCAGTTAAAGGGAATTTTAGAGCAACTAATTTGATATTTGTTCCTCCCAAACCTTGTAACTCTCTAACATTGTTTGGAGCTCTTCTGCATTGGGCCTTTCATCACAAAACTTCTGGATCAAGGATCCAATTGTCTTCTCTTCAATCGCAACATCGACCATCTCCCTTAGAACGTTTACCCCTGATTGATCCCAATTTATCTTCCAAAATGAAAGCCCAATATCAAAAGCAACATGAGTAAGTTCGTTTTTGTCAAAACGTTGTGGCACTCGCTTCATAATCATTTCACGTATTTCAAAAGGCGGTGAATGAAATGCGTCGTTCACTTCTTTCAACAAAGACTCGAAAACGGGCCAACTTTGCTCAAATAGTTCGATTAACGTGACATCGTTTAAGCTGTCTTGATCCATATTAAAATTAATCGATCGTATCATTTCAAGGGTTTCTGCGCGTGTAGCGAGGACTCCCTGAAACTGAGACAAAGGTAATTGTAGTTGTTCTCTTTCTACATCTATTAAATAGGGGCAAACACTTTCAACAGTTACGCTATTGCTTAGTGCCCCTGTCTCAAACAAAACCCACGGGCTATGCATCGAATCATTCGTTATACAAATAATTCCATAATTAGCGGCACGCAGGTTGTTCTGGAGTGAATTATTCCAGCGCTGGCCAGGTTTGATGTCATACTTTGAATACCATGGCCTGATCGCTGGGTTAATACTTTCCAGCAATTTCTTCAGCCCGCTTGCAACCACCTCAGCTTTTTTCCCAGACCAGCTAATAAAGATTCTCATAAATTCGTTTAGATTATTATGTTTGAAGTCCTAACAGGATTGTGACTTAATAACTTCAATAAGCTATTCATGTATTCAGGGACCGCCCCACCTTACTTTAGGATTTTGCACCTAGCTGCTATTTATGCCTATTAAAATGATCAGGGAAGTGATCTGATTGAATTTGCTGCATTGCAGCCGTCCGGCCGATTTCATCCAACTCGTCGCGCATATCACTAGCATCAAGCTCGCGCATCTCGTTAACAAAATTGGCATATTTTCCAAGCCCTATGTCCCTTAAGCCTTCTGCATCTAACCGAGAATCATAGCGAAGATAAGTGAAAAAATTATTCCCGGCCAGTTGATCGTCAAATAAGTCACCAATTTCAGAGTCAATCTCGAAGGGGGTCACAGTCTTCCCCAATAATTGCAACAAGATTTGATTGTGCCACGCAGCATCTTCCATTAGCATAGAGATAATATTTTTGGCCTGCCCAACTGCTCCCCACTTTTCAACTTCTTCAATCGAATGTTTTGTTGACCAAAACCCCGTACCTACAGAAACTAGCATCAAGTCTTTAGGGGTTGGAATCCAACCAAAAGGGAATCCATTCAAAGTTGCAACCAAGAACAACTGTAAAGCTGGATTATTGGCCATACTAATGCCGCCATCAACAAAAATTCCTTGTTGACCAGGCTCAACCTCTAATTTTTCAGGGGCAAAATAAGTTGGAGCTGCAGAACTTGCCCGCAAAGCATTCCTTAAAAGGATCTTACGATTAGGCTCAAAGTACTTCCCGTTAGGATGATTAATCAAGGGCCATGTACTTCGTGTGTCTGCTCGTTTTGTAACAATACACAAGCCTGTTTTGATTTTATCACTTCCTAATTCCATATCTCCAAAAACTGTTGTTAACTCTCGTTCTAGATTGGTATTACTAAATTTTGGCCAAAGGAATCCACCTAAAATATTTTGCTGGTCAAAAACAACTCCCCCCAATCTTTGATAAAGAGCTCGGATAGAATTCACGTCAATACCAATAGCCAAAGCGGCTGCGATAATTGCCCCTGTACTTGTACCTCCAATCAAGTCAAAGTAGTCACTTAGAACTAAATTCGGATCATTGTGTTTGGCCCTTAATATATCTTCAATTCGCTTTAAGTAACCAAGTGACAAAGCGCCCCGAATGCCTCCGCCATCCAAAGCTAAAATTCGCTTGGCTCCAGATTCTGATAATCTTTGTAATAGTGTCATCCCTAGTATCTCCTTTTTGTTTTATTGGCCGAGATTTTTCAGCTTTTTATCCTAGCATTCGAATCAATTAAAATCAAATTCAGTCTACTTGACAGTGCTTCGTACAGTAGAAATCCTGATTTATGTGACATGCAATAAAAATCTGCTAGAATATTTTGAGGCGTCATCATACTGAGACTACAAAACAAAAAAGAGTTATACATCTACATTACAACAACAGTCATCCGATCAAAATCAATGCGCTCAAAGCCTTTTTGGCTTTTATTTAACCGTAAGTGATAGCCACCAACGTGTCCTATCCTTAAATTACCCTACATACTTTTCGATGTTGGGTAGCAAGCAACAGCATCATGAGCGATATATTTATTAGTTATTCAAGTAAAGATAGGACCAAGACTAGGGCTTTGGTAAAAGTTCTAGAGAGCAAAGGGTGGAGCGTCTGGTGGGATAAAAACATTCCACCCGGAGAGAGGTTTATTAAGGCGATCAACGAAGCCTTAGACAATGCCAAATGCATTGTTGTTCTCTGGTCAGAAAACTCAATCAAATCAGACTGGGTTTTTGAAGAAGCATTAGAGGGTAAAAATCGAAAAATTCTCATTCCTGCAAAAATAGATTCGGTCGAGATTCCATTTGGCTTTCGGGTTAACCATACTGTTAATTTATCTCGATGGTCTAGGGGAAGCTCGGCGGCTAGCATTCAGGAATTGATTAAAGCCATCGAAAAACTAGCAAAAGTTCCGGTTGCCTCGACTGGTTCAAAGAAGGTCGCTTCCCCTAAATTGATCAAACGTAAAATTACAGGTGGCCTTGATGGTAAAAAAATTGCAATTGCCGGCCGATTATCTGAAAATCAGCAAGTAAATCGAGAAAAAATGGAGTTAGTCGGCGCATCGTTTACAAACACCGTTAGTGCCACAACTGATTTTTTAGTTATTGGTACTAAAACCACTACGAAAGAGACAAAACGACAGGCCGCAAAAGAACATAGCGTACCGGAAATATCAGAGCAAGAATGGTTGAAGCTTTTAAACAAAATGTATTCTCAAATTTTAAAAGGGAAGACAATTGTTTTTACTGGGGCATTGCACCATAAACGCTCTGAATTAGAAAGTTTAGTCAAAAAACACGGTGCGAAGCCAACCGGTAACATTTCATCAAAGACTGATTTTTTAGTCGTTGGCAAAAATCCTAGTGATATTAAGCTACAAAATGCCCGAAAATTCAATACTAGAATTATTGATGAACACTTATGGTATGAAATAATCACTACATTAGATAAAAGATTCTCGCTACCAGAAGAAAGTCAGCCAGATAGGCAAGAAAGTATTACGCGAGGACAACCCAGAAGATTTTGGCAAAAAATATTTGGTACCAGAGCTTAAAATCCAGTTGAATAAAAGGAGAAAAAATGAGCGAAGAAATTATGACTTGCGTCGATGTAGAGCTAGAAGAACAGTTGATCGCAGAGGCATCTCGCCTTGCAATTGAAGAAAACCCCGAAAATGCTCCCCCATTAGCTGACAATGCTGCATTAAACGACAATGAATTAGCCATGCTTACAGGCAAAAAGTGGAAAAACGGCCGGGTTCTGCGAGTTAGCTTCTTAGACGGAATTCCAAGTGTTCAAAAACGTGTAGCGGAGTGTGCGAAAACTTGGAGTGAGCATGCAAACATTTCCTTTGATTTTGGAGACCACCCTAAATCTGAAATACGCATTTCGTTTAAACACAAAGGCTCGTGGTCTTACTTGGGCACAGATGCATTATCGAGAAAACAAACAGAGCCCACGATGAATTTTGGGTGGCTAAAACCAAGTACAAGCGACGCTAAGCTCAGGCGGGTTGTTCTTCATGAATTTGGTCATGCATTGGGTTGTATACATGAGCATGCCAGTCCCGACGTAGAAATCCCTTGGAACAAAGAAAAAGTCTATACCTACTATGCTGGGCCACCTAACAATTGGACAAAACAGAAAATTTATAACAACATTTTAAAAAAGTACAGCGGAAAGGTAACCCAATTCTCCATGTTTGATACAAAATCCATCATGCTGTATCCAGTATCCAACAAATTAACGGATGGTGATTATCAAGTGGGATTTAATCGTGAATTATCTGATCAAGATAAAAAATTTGTTGCAAAAATGTATCCCAAAGTTTGTGAAATTGAGTAATCCCTCTAAAAAAACAGCCTCTTCATACTATGAAAAACCATCCCTCTTACTATCTTCATGAAATTTCATTAGCCACTGAAAGCCTCGACAAATTGAAGGTCGAGCAATTATGTCATCAGTTAATTGAAGACTTACCTACTGATGATGAACCTTTTCCAGCATTTGAAGCCAAAATGATCTTATTGGCCCTACGTAAAAAAAAGTTTTTCAATCTAATGATAGATTTAGCTGATGCATTCTTAAGTGATGATCAGACCGATCCCCAAATAATTAGACAGTATGGGCAAGCACTTATTAATCAAGGTAAGTTTCGGGGCGCCTTAAGCTTCTTGAGTATTTTGATCAATGATTCAGATACAGATAAAGCAGAGAGAAATGAAGCGTTGGGTTTAATTGGTCGAATTCATAAGCAATCGTATATAAACAAAAAAAATGCTACCCATCAAAAAAAAGGCAAAATGATGGAAGATGCACTTAATAGCTATTTATTAGCTTTTCAGAGTGATCGTCAAGAAAATCGCTGGCATGGCATTAATGTTGTCGCGCTTCTATGCAGAGCTTCTCGTGATGGGCTTAGTAACATAACCACAGAAGATGCTGAACAAATTGCCACCAAATTGGTTCAACAAATTACTGAGCTTGATTATGGAGGATTCGCTACTCTGTGGGATTATGCGATAGCACTGGAGGCTTCGATCGCATTGAAAAACAATGATACCGCTATAAAGTGGGCTGAAAAGTATATAGGGAACGAGCCTGATGCTTTTGAATTGTCTTCTACGATTAGACAACTTGAAGAGGTTTGGGAAATTACCCCCGAGAGCAAGGTTGGGGGTGAAATAATCTCATTGTTAAGTGCGGCTCTGCTTGCAGCAGAAGATGGGGCTCTCTTCTTTACAAAGCAGAAATTTGCTAGATTCAAGAATAATTTCGATCAAATAAGGTTAGAGAAGGTCTTTGGAGATGATTCCTATAAACGAATTAAATGGATGCAACTAGGGCTTGAGCGTGCCGAGTCCATTGGCTTAATTTGCAGGAAAAGTGGCAAAGGTATAGGCACTGGGTTTCTCATTAAAGGATCTTCTATTTCGAAAGCTCTTGATGATAATTGGTATTTTCTTACCAACAGCCATGTTCTTACCAACGATGAAGAGGTTATAAAGCATTCCACACCAGGCCGAAAACCGCTTAGAACAAAAGAAGCCTATATTTCTTTTGACCTTCTTTTTGATCCAGATAATCCAGAATATGAAATTGGCCCTGTTATTTGGACATCCCCTCCGGATGAACTAGATGCAACCCTTGTTCAATTAGAATCTATCCCTTCAGGAAATATCGAAACTTATCAAGTTAGTACAGAGTTACCAGATTTAGAAACAAATCCTCGCCTTTATATTGTCGGGCACCCAAATGGAGGAGATTTATCAGTTTCTCTACAAGATAACTTTATGCTTGAATTCAATGACAATCTCGTTCAATATAGAACTCCAACTGATCCTGGAAGCTCTGGTAGTCCAATCTTTAATGAAGACTGGGCATTGGTTGGTATACATCATGCAGGAAGTTTTGAGAAAAGTAGTCTTACTGACCTTAAAAAGGAACATGAAGCCAATGAAGGAATTCGCATCAGTGCCATTATCGAAAAAATCGATGCTGATCTTGCGCCCGCATAACCATTGAATTCAAGTTAGCATTCCCCCACGGGGAGCATGCCCCAGCTAAAATCTGGGCATGAAAACCCTACGCCTCATTCTCGGCGACCAACTCACCCGCACCGTTAGCAGCCTGCAAGACCTCAACCCGGCCGACGATGTCGTGCTTATGGTCGAAGTCCACGACGAAACTACCTACGTACGCCACCACAAACAAAAAATCGTGCTCGTGCTGACTGCCATGCGCCATTTTGCTAACAGGTTAAGGGATGAGGCTGCTCATATTGACTATGTGAAATTGAATGACCCATCGAACAGCGGTTCATTTACCGGCGAGCTCGAACGAGCGATCAAACAGCATCGGCCGGATAAAGTTGTAGTCACCGAGCCGGGTGAATGGCGGGTTCTCGAGATGATGCAGAGCTGGGAAACGGAGTTTGGCATCCCAGTTGAAATCCGTGAGGACGACCGCTTTTTAGCCAGCCTAGCAGAGTTTAACCAGTGGGCCGAGGGGCGCAAAAGCCTGCGCATGGAGTTTTTCTACCGAGAAATGCGGCGCAAAACTGGCTGGCTGATGGTGGGCAAAGACCCCGAAGGTGGACAGTGGAACTACGACGCCAGCAATCGCAAAAAGATACCCAAGAATCTCCCCCTCCCCCCACGCGAACGCTTTGCCCCCGACGAGACGACGCAAGAGGTGATCAACCTCGTCAAAGAAAAATTTGGGGACCATTTTGGGGATGTGGAACCGTTTGGCTGGGCCGTCACCCGGCCGGATGCGCTGGAAGCACTCGACCACTTTATCGCCGTCTGTTTACCCCAATTTGGTGACTATCAAGATGCGATGCAGACGGAACAAGATTTTCTGTTTCACTCGGTAATTTCGCCGTATATCAACATCGGCCTGCTCGAACCGCGTGAGGTGTGCGAGGCGGCCATTGCGGCCTACTATGCCGAAAAAGCTCCGCTGGCGGCCGTAGAAGGGTTTGTGCGCCAGATTTTAGGCTGGCGAGAATATGTGCGGGGCATCTACTGGCTCAAAATGCCGGAGTATAAAGAGACAAACTTTTTGGATGCCAAACGACCGCTCCCTGAGTTTTACTGGACGGCCGAGACTGACCTACACTGTCTGGCCGACACGATCAGAGCAACCAAACAAAACGGCTACGCCCACCACATCCAGCGGTTGATGATAACCGGCAACTTCGCCCTGCTCACCGGCATCGACCCCGATTTGGTTAACGAGTGGTACATGATCGTCTATGCAGATGCGTTTGAGTGGGTCGAGCTTCCCAATACCCACGGAATGGCCCTACACGCCGACGGCGGCTATCTCGGCTCAAAACCGTACGCGGCCTCCGGCTCCTACATCAACAAAATGTCGAACTACTGCGCCAGCTGTGCCTACTCGCCCAAAGTAAAATTGGGGGATGGGGCCTGCCCGTTCAACTATTTGTACTGGTATTTTCTGATTCAAAACGGGGACAAGCTCAGCAAAAATCCCCGCATGGGGATGCCGTATCGCACGTTGGCGAAAATGGCGCCTGAAAAACGGAATGAGATTGTGGAAAATGCGGAGAGGTTTTTGAGAACGATAGGGATAGAAGATAGGGGATAGGGAGCCGCTTGCTTTAGTATTGGAGCTCAAATTATGGCTTGAGGTTTTGTGCACTTTTTAGAAAACTGAAAAGCCGTGCATTTTTGACAAGGGTTGTGTACTCTGGGCCGATGGTCTACTATACTTTTATCATAATAGGATGGGACACACAACCTATGGAGCCTATGAAGTAAACACACCAAATATTGAAGCTTTTCAGACGTTTATTGTAAACCAGCCATGTGGTGGTTTCAAAAAGTTAAAGAGGTAGGACTTTCGCTTGCAAGGAACCCTGAGCGTCGCTTCGCTTACGCGCAGAACTGCGTTCTGCTAAGGCCATCTTGTTGGCACAGCTTGTCGAAGGGTGCTCTCGCAGTTACTGAATACGTATGAAGCGAAAGTCTTAAGAGGACAATATGAAACATCAAACGAGAAGTTTTATCTTTATATCGATAGTGCTTATTCTACTTGGGTTATTTAGCCTACAACCTAATGCTCTACAAAATAGCTATGCGGCCGCTGGCGACATATCTACCGTTGTTGGTGGCGGAGGATCTGATGGGATGCCCGCTACTGAAACTTCTGTGGGGAAAGTCAAGGCATTGGCCATGGATGGAGAAGGGAACCTTCTGATTGGCGATGAAACTGCCGAACGAATTCTAATGATTGATGAAAACGGAATCGTTTCGACTATTGCTGGAACAGGCTTCGGATTTAGTGGAGATGGTGGGCCAGCCGTTGACGCGCAGATCGGATGGCCGTCAGGAATTTTTGTTGATAGCTCTGGGAATATATTTATCGCTGACCAATCCAATAGGCGAGTCCGTAAAGTCGATACGAGTGGCATTATCACAACGGTGGCTGGTAACGGAGAATTTGCTTCTAATGGTGACGGAGGCCCTGCTACTGACGCAAGTGTGAGCCCCGATGACGTGGCGGTCGATGAAGCGGGGAATCTATTTATCGCAGATTTCCGCCATCATCGCATTCGAAAAGTGGCACCTAACGGGACGATTTCGACCATAGCGGGCAATGGCACTCCGGGCTATAACGGAGACGGCATTCTCGCAACAGCCGCACAGCTTAATACCCCCCGCGCTATCACAGTCGATAATGATGGAAATATTCTAATTACGGACACAATGAATCGGCGTATTCGTAAAATCGATTCGAATGGCATTATTTCAACGATAGCAGGAACTGGTCAGTTTGGCGGGAGTGGCAACGGCGGCCCTGCGACAGCCGCTCGACTCTCTACTCCCTCCGATATCGTCGTTGATAGTGCAGGGACGATTTTTATCGCCGATGAGCAAAACAATCGTATTCGATCGATTGATCAGAACGGAATCATCCGCAATGTAGCCGGAAATGGAACTTATGGGTTTGGTGGTGACGGTGGTCCGGCTAAAAGTGCCTTATTGGGCAATCCGCTTGGGGTAGCGGTTGACCCAACAGGAACAGTATTTATTGCCGATACGGAAAGCCAGCGAGTTCGGCGTGTTGACACCAATGGGATCATCATAACGGTGGCCGGAAATGGGTTACGCAGTTTTGGTGGAGATGGCGGTCCTGCGATCGATGCAAAGCTCGATGATCCACTTGAGGCTACCTTCGACCGTGAGGGAAACATGTACATTGCTGACAGATGGAACCATCGCGTCCGCAGAGTAGACACAAACGGTGTCATCACAACGGTGGCTGGCAATGGTACTCCCGTCTTTAGCGGTGATGGGGGCCTTGCCACAACCGCATCCCTACGCTTTCCCGTCTCAGTTGCAGTCGACCAAGAAGGGAACATTTATATTGCAGATCTTTCCAATAAACGCATCCGTAAAGTCGATACAAATGGTATTATCACCACATTTGCTGGGACAGGCAGTGGCTTTAGTGGTGATGGTGGTCCAGCAGTTGATGCCCACATTGGCGGCCCTACTGAGGTTGAAGTTGATCGCTTTGGCAATGTGTTCTTTTCATCAACTGCTACTGGCCGTGTACGAAAGGTTGACAGAAATGGCATCATTACCACCGTTGCAGGTAATGGTGTATTGGGATTTAGCGGAGATGGAGGACTTGCCACAGAAGCCAGCATCTGGCCGGGGAGCCTCGCCTTCGATGCGGCAGGCAATCTGTTCATTACGGGTGGGAATCGGATACGCAAAGTCGATACAAACGGCATTATCACAACTGTAGCGGGTGATGGATCGGAAGACCTTGCGGAAGATGGTGCAATTGCAACGGAAAGTGGTCTCTACATTCCATCTGGTATTGCGATTGATGCGGAAGGCAACTTATTCATTTCGGTTAGAGGACACCAGCGCATCCAAAAAGTAGATACGAACGGAATCATAAGCACCATTGCTGGCACTGGACAATATGGCTTCAGTGGAGATGGGGGGCCAGCCATTTTTGCCCATATGTGGAATCCGGGCGGGTTGACAATAGATAGCGGAGGTAATCTGTTCTTCGCAGACATCGTCCACAATCGAATTCGAAAAATTGAAAATGTTGCGGCCGCATCTAGTCCACAGCCTACAATCACCATCGTGCAAGATGCTCAACCCGCGAGCAACACCAATTTCCGCTTTGGTGGCAACCTAGGCACATTCCGTCTTGATGATCCTGAAACTGATGATGGGGATTCGTTTACAGACTCACAAACTTTCACTGTGGATGATAGAAGCTACGTGATTCGCCAGCAAGTGTTCATGAACTGGTCACTGGCGGAGATTAACTGCTCACCATCAAGCAATGCCGTCGTCGACCTGAGCAAAAACAAAGTCACAATTGATGTGGTCGAAGGTGAAGATGTGACCTGTACGTTTGTAAACCAGCGTCGTGGTGAGATTCATGCGCGTAAGTTTAACGACCTCAATGCAGATGGTGGCTATAGCAACAACGAGCCTTGGATGGAAGGGTGGACGATGGAGCTTTACGACAAACAGCAGCTTGGCTACCCCAGTGTGACTCAAGAAACGGCCGCCAACGGCCGGGCCGACTTCTTTAAAGTTGCCGCAGGTGACTACGCCGTCTGTGAGGTTGAGCAAAGTGGCTGGACCCATACACGGCCGAGCACGCTCGACAGTCAATTTGGGCAACCGTGCTACAACGTGACTTTGCAGTCGGGGCAAGCACTGTGGATGCGTTTTGGCAATAGTCAAACCCAGCCGTTACGTGGTGCCACTATGTCAGACCTTAATGAAGTAGTTGTTACGCTGCTGCCGGATACCGATGAAGACGGAAATGTTATCGAGGATGCCATCGATCCATTTGTGCCAAAGACAAATGCCACAGAGCGCAACAACCTTGTCTTCTTACCGTTTGTCCGTTAAGAAACTGGGGCTGGCTCCTCACTGAGTGCGAGTCAGCCCTTTTAAATTTCGACAACCCTGATAGGGGCGTGACACCCTTTACTTCCCCTCTACCCCAAATCCAAACTGCTCGTCTCAAACTTAGACTTCAAGAACCGGCCGTGGGCCAACAGCGCCTTCGAATCCTTATTGTGAATATCCACAATCGTATCCTTTAGCTCTTTGTCCAAAATCTTAAGCTGATCGATTAGGGTTGCATGGGCCGTTTGACCGTTGCTCAGCTTACGGTTCTTGGCCAAGTCAGGGGTCAGCTTCATGTAGTTGTCTAGCGTTTCTGGCAAATAGCGTAACGCCGTTTGGCGCACCACATAAATGTCCGTGTCTGCGCTCCCGATATTGCCAATATGGGGGAAAATTTGGTGTAGTGAGCGCTGGATGCTCTGTGCCCACTCCATAATGTCAGGGGACAATTTGCCTTTAATCGAGCGCATGTAAGCGTCTAGAATCTCAGTCACCTCTTCCGTAGTCAGGGTGCTAATATCAATCGGCCGGACCCCCTGCCCCATCACATGCACCAGCGCTTTATTACGGGTGCCATCGCTCATGTAGGTTAAGCCCATACTGCCAGCCAGCGCGGCCGCACCCCCGGCCGCAATAAACGGAGCCAGCGGTGGCGCGGCAAATGAGCCAAAAATTGTGGCTCCCAGAATCAGAGCATTTCTTGGCTTAAAAAGCACTTCTTGAATAACGGCGCTGCGTGTTGCTACATCGATTTCTTGTTTGGGCATTTAATTTACGATTTACGATTGATGATTATAGATTGACGAGAGTCGTGAAGATTCTGAGTCTGTTGTACAATCGAATTATAGGAAAGGAAGCGAATTTCTCCAACTGATTAAAACGCAACCGGCTTATCCTAAATCCGTATTGAAACATAATCTACGAACCCTATGACGAGTCAATCAAAAATATTGTTTGCGTCCATTCTTGTGTTAGCGTTAATCGCAACCGGTGTGACCTGGGCGCTCGAACGCTTTAGCTTTTATACCCTCCCCTCGCGGGGCGGGATCAGCACCTCTATTCAGGTGGCAGTTGCCCCATCTTTGGTCGATTGGGCCGAACAGGCCGCAACTGATTTCAACGGCAGCAACAGCCAAATAACCGTCACCGTTATCGAGGTAGACAGCAAACGGCTCGATGCCGCATTTAGCGCTGATACTCCCCCTGACGCATGGATCCCCGAAGCGACGTTTGTTGCCCAACAAAACGGATCATCTGCTTATAACCGAGAAGGTCAGTCGATTGCGTCAGACTCACTGCTGTGGGCTAAACCGATTTCAGCCAACTACGTGCTTGATTGGCAAGCGATCCACGATGCGGCCGTCAACGACCGGCAGTTCAACATCGCCCTCCCCGCCTCGAACAACACAACCGCCATCGCCACCTGCCTCTCGGCCGCCCAAGCCTATCATCAAACCACCGCACTTGACTTTAGCCTCGCCAACGACGCGGACTTTAAAGCATGGTATCGGGACATTGAAGCCGCCATCCCCAACGCCACAGACCCACTGGCCCAGTTGTTGAGCCGGCCGCCTGCGATTGATGCGGTTATGATCACCAACGGGCAAGGCAACGACCTGATTGATCAATTTGATACGGCCGAACCTCTGTTTGACATCGTATTTGATTATCCCTACATCACCCGCTCGTCGTGGCCCGAACTTTCAGACGACGAAGAAGCGGCCAAACAAACGGCCGTGGATCGCTTTTACGACACCCTTGTTTCCAGTGGGAATCAGGCCGATTTGTCTGGATACGGGCTCGGCCAAGCGAGCAACAACCCGACCCCCAACGCACGCACCATTCAAGCCTTGCAGTGGTGCTGGCAATAAAAAGTTAGTCAGTGTTTCAGTTAATTAGTTGGTCAGTTCAACTGAAATACTGACCTACTGAAGCACTAAAATACTAAAAAAGGAAAATATGAAATTAGACAGCTTGTTTAAACGCATTACAGCCTTAGCAACTATTTTTGTTTTATTTGGATGTGGTTTTTCGATTGGTGGCGATTCTGAAGACACCGGTGGCGGCATTTTTGGGGAACGCGAAGTCTCCATGCCGTCTAACGCCATCGAAATATCAATTATCTACGCTCCAGAGAGTGATTTATACATGCCAGATGCGATCGATGACTTTAATCGCAGCATGGCAAACGGCGTCAATCCGGTCACGGGTGAATCACTGGCGAGCGGCGAGCAGCCGGTCTTTGTCGTGGGTGAACCTGGCTCCTCCGGCACCATTCATCAGGGGATCATCAACGCGTTTATCGCCCCCAATAACACAAACGTCGCCAAACCGGTCATTTTTGCCCCGTCTGTCAGCCATTGGCTGGCGCTGGTCAACTTCCAAGTCGGCCGTGAAGTCTTTGATCTAGCCGAAGCCCAACCTACCGCCCTAGCCCCTGTGGTGATGGCGATCTGGGAAAGCCGCTTAGAAGCGATCAAGGCCAAAACGGGCCAAGATGAAATCGGCTGGGAAGAGCTGCTCCAAGTGATGGATTCTCCCAACGGCTGGGCCGACTACGGTATCGAGGGAGATCGCACCACCGTTTATTATGGGCATACGGATCCATACGTCAGCTCCACCGCATTGAGCACCCTCATCGCCGAATTTTATGCCTCAACCTTATACACGGCCGGTGAGACTTCGGCCCGCCGACTTGAAATGAGTTCGGTTCAAAGTGAATCGGTACAAGACGGGGTGCGGGATATCGAATCGCTGGTAAAGCATTATTCTTCAAGAACAACAGAATTTAAAGAATACATCGCTCAAGGACCAAGCTATTTGGACTTTGTGGCGCTAGAAGAAAACGACCTCATCTTTATTAACCAAGGCAAAACGAGCTACCGGCCGCCAGAACCGCTTGTGGCTCTCTATCCCAAAGAAGGGACCTTTTGGCACGAGCATCCGTTTGGGATTGTGAATGCAGACTGGGTCACACCCGAGCAACAAGAAGCGGCCAAAATTTTCACCGAATACATCCGCTCTGAAGATGTACAGCTCAAGGTGATGGAGAACGGTTTCCGGCCGGTTAATCCTAACGTTCCCATCGGCTTCCCGATTTCTGAAGAGCTGGGCGTTGATCCCAACCAGCCCACCAATATTTTGACCGTCCCTGATCCTGATGTGATTGCCGCGGTGCAAGCCAGCTGGCAATTTGTGAAAAAACAGGGTGACGTATTCTTGGTCATCGACACATCTGGCTCGATGTGGGGAGACAAGCTGGATGAGGCTAAAGATGCCTCGGCCCGCTTCTTGGACGGCATGTCGGTGCAAAACCGGGTCGGAGTGATTCAGTTCAACTCAGACGTTTCGTCTGTTTCTGAGCTTTCGTCGTTAGAGTCGGCCGCGGCCCGCACCAAAACAAGCATTGGCGAACTTTATGCAGACGGTGATACCGCTTTGTATGACTCAATTATTGCGGCCGTTGATCAGGTGCAATCGATTGGCGAAGAAGGGGATGACCGTATCCGAGCCATCATCGTTTTAAGCGATGGGCAGGACACTGCGAGTCGCGCATCTTTGAATGATGTGGTGGCAAAAGTGCAGTCAGCTCGCTCCGGCCGGAACCCGGTCTTGGTGATCCCGGTTGCATATGGCTCTGATGCAGACATTTCAGCTCTAAACGCAATTGCACGGGCATCAGCTACCAAGGTTCAGTCCGGCAACCCTGAAGACATTCAGTCACTGTTAGACTTGCTGAGCAGTTACTTCTAACAAAAAGATAGCGATAGAGGATAGAGATAGGGAGCTTGCTTTCGTCAATTTTTTCGTGATCAGTTAAGTCTGTCGCCACGAACCTCCCTATCTCCTATCCCTTGTCCCTATCCTTTTAAGACGCCATTTTGGCGCCCTTTGTAATTTTGTCTACTGTCTTTTTATCAGCCCGCACCGCAATGCCTACCATCTTTGCATCCTCCGGCCCAAATTGACCAAACACCTCACGATTAGCTGCATCATGCCCGGTGCTAAACATCTCTTCGGTATATGCTGAGCTTTTGACGCCTCGGCTGATAGCCCGTTTGTGGATTGTACTGAGCTTGGCTCCATCGCATTCCAGCACAATCATTGGCTGAATGCACATCGGGTTAAATTCGTTCCCGGCCGCATGGCCGAACTGCGTTCGGCTTAAGTCCAGCAAAGCTGGGCCGCTCTCCAATTAGTTCTGGATTTTGCCCAATAATCCCTGTTATTAAAAAAGCGGTGACATGGCCGAACTGCGTTCGGCTTAAGCCCAGCGGAGCTGGGCCATTTGCCAAGTGGCAAGGTCATTTCGGATAACTATGGCTATTTTTGTATCAAACACAAATTAATTCACGATTTACGATTTTAGATTGACGATTGGTAAATGTCGCCTTGCGACAGGCCAATAGTATCTTCGGAATTTTTGTAAGACGCCAGCTTGCTGGTGCTTTTTTATGTGTTGCCAGCAAGCTGCCCATCTACAGCCACAACAAAAAAATCCGAGTTGGTCATTAATGACCAACTCGGAAATTGTTCCCGTTATTAAATTATTTGTGACTGAGTCTGTCGAAGTCTATGCGTCAGCGGCATCTCCTGTGTCTACGTTGTCATTGTTTTGACCACGGTTACCACGTCCGCCACCGTTCCGGCCGCTCCGCTCTGGAGCGTTCTCGATCAATTCAGCCTGCTCTGCGGTGATGTCACCGTTTGCGACAGCCTCTGCCAATGCGTCAGCTTTTGCTTCATCCATTGCAGCGCTAAACTCTTCACGAGTTAGCCCAGCTTCTTCAAGAATCTCTGATTTGCTAGTGCCATCTTCTTTAGCCGCTTCTAGCTCTTCAACGGTGGTTCCCAAAATCTCGGCCGCAGCTTCTTTCTTATCGAATACCGCTCTGAAAGCCTCTTTGGCTTCTTTCAGGTCAACTTGTTCTTGAGTAATGGTGCCATCAGCCAAAGCTTGAGCGATAGCCGCATCTTCGGCCGCTTCAGAAGCTGCTTCAAGTTCTTCGACACTAATGCCCAATTGGTCAGCGAAAAGTTCTTGGCGCTCTTCACGGGTCATGTCTTCAGTGGCTGCGTCACGAGCTGCTTGGCGCGCTTCGCTCAACTCATCTTCAGTGATGCCTAGCTCTACGGCCAAGAATTCGCCTGTGTTGATTCTGTTACCACGTCGGCCGTTGCCGTCACGACCACCGCGACCGCGCTCTACATCGTCACCCGTTACGGCCGCTACGACTGTCTCTACAACGCCGCCATCTGCGCTAACTGGGCTGGTGGTTAATACTGCTCCACCGATCATTAAAGTTGCAAGTGCGCCGATTCCGGCTGTCATCCATTTTTGTTTTGTGTTCATGATATTTAAGTCCTTTATAAATTGAATAATGTTTAAATTTTAAATTTGTGTGCAACCGCTTTGTGTTAGGTCAAAGTTTTGTTTGAGCCATTTGCCGTTGCGTTGATGACAGTAGAATAGATTCAACTTGTTAGGAACTTATTTGGGAGTTGTTGGGGTTTATTCAGGAAATTGTTTAGAACTTATTTAGACAGCTCTGCTGGCGCGCATCGGCCGTTGCTTTGCCAATCCCAGAACTTCCACCTGTAACTAAAACAACTTTATCTTGCATGTTTTTCTTCTCTCATAGGCAAACTCGTCAGACCAAAGAATAACATTTATCATATAGCCAACCAATCAAATCAAGCGAGGATTCGAGATGACACACTATCAATCAATTGTTATCGGCAACGGACTTATGGGGAGCGCGGCCGGCCGTTATTTGGCCGAATGGGGCCATTCAGTCGCCATCATTGGCCCCGGTGAACCGGCCGACCACGGCACGCATACCGGTGTATTTGCCAGCCACTATGATCAGGGCCGTTTGTGCCGCAAAGCCAGCCGTGACCCGGTTTGGCACCCGGTCGCATTGCAGGCGACCAACAACTACCCCATGCTCGAATCTGAATCTGGCATTCCGTTTCATGGGGCGGTCGGCCGGGTACACGCCGGACGCCCCACAGATGCTGAGCGACGTGAACTGCTCGATTGGATGGAAGAAGCCAGCCAAGAACACGATATCGAATTTCAATATTTTTTGGCCGGTGATCGATCGTGGAAAAAGCTGTTCCCGATGCTCGATTTTCCAGATGAGTTTGACCTGTTTTTTGAACCCGGTCCGGCCGGATACGTCAATCCACGGCAGATGTTGGCTGCGCAAAACGCCATCGCCCAAAAGAACGGTGCGGTTTTAATTGACCAACGGGTGACCGGTGTGACCTCATCTGCCCAAGTTGTGACGGTGACAACCGAAGATGGCACGCAGTACACGGCCGACAAAGTACTGGTCGCTTGCGGCGCGTTTACCAACTTCAACAACCTGCTTCCCGAGCCGATTCCGCTACGCTTTAAAACAGAAGCGATGGTATGGGGGACAATTTCGGCAGAGACGGCCGAGCGGCTCAAACATATGCCCGGAGTCGGCTATGATATCGAAAATGCGGAAATCGATGACATCTATATGGCTCCCCCTATTTTATATCCTGATGGAACCTACAAGATCAAAATGGGGTGCAATTCGGCCGGAGAAAGCTGGCCCGCCACGCTCGAAGAGATCCAAACATGGTTCCAAAGCGGACCCAGCGATGATGATTTGCCTGCGATGGAGCAGGGATTGCGATCACAGCTACCTGATGTCGAGTTTTTAGAAGTTACGTCTCATCGCTGCATTGTGACCTATACTCCGTCCGGCTATCCCACGATTGATGCGGTGCCAAGCGACCCGCACGGCCGCCTGTTTGTGGCCACGGGTGGCAACGGAACCGGCGCTCAAGGGTCTGACACGCTAGGCCATGCTGCGGCCGGGCTCATGCACGACGGCCGTTGGATAGCAGAGCTGCCTCGTGATGTTTTCCGTGCAACTAATGATTGGGGAGATGCAGGCAAGAAATTGAGCAAGGCACAGGCAAGGGCAAATGCCCAGTGATCGGTGGTCGGTGGTCGGTGGTCGGTAAACGGACCGAATACCGAGCCGAAGGTAACCGATCACCGAATAGCGAAGCGGACCGACCACCGGGCCGAAGGCCACCGCTCTACCGCTCTCGGCAACGCAAAAGCCCATCATCCCATTCTACAATTCCTAAAAACGGGCCGGGATCATACGTATTGGCGATGATCGTCTCATTCTCATAACCGCCACTGGCCGTTGTCTCAACCACTGAAAAATGCAGATGAAGCGCAATCGGGTCCGGCCGACCAGACCATGTTCCCTGGTAGCCAAGCAGGGTACCCGCTTCTACAAATTTCTCGCGCGTGCCACGTGGAAAATCAGGTTCGATGTATGTTTTTTCACCATCGGCCGAAGCCATGTGGGTATAGTAGGTCCAAATTTGCTTCCCACCGGTGATCTCCGGCAGTTCGTTAAAGTCAGGGTGACGAATAATAACCGCACTGCGCCAGCCCCCTTCCCGGGTTAAATATCCATCGTAAGCGGCGTAAATCGGGGTGATGTTATCGGCCGAACGCCCCTCAGGGCTGAAAATATCATAGCCGGTATGTTCATACATCGGGGGGGCGCCATCTCCCCACCCCACACCGATAAAGCCGTCTGAAGGAAACATCATCGGGGCATCGGGGCAATATTCGCCCCCTTTCACAAGCCAATCCGGATTTGCGGCCGGGTCAGCAAACCAGTCACCGATCAGGGTAATGCGATTGACATTCCGGTTAAAAAAGACATAGGCGGCAAATCCACCGACAACAACAATTCCTGCTAAGGCTAACCAACCAACTATTTTCAATAATTTACGCATAAAAAAAAGACCTTCCGATCTGTACGATACACCGGAAGGTCTTGCGATTCATTTTCTCTAATATCGATTTTAGCCGACGCGGATTTGCCTGATCAACCAGCGCAAGAACCGGCCGAGTAACGAGCCTGATTCAAGCTGGCGGCGCATTTCTTGCTGTTGCCGCTTCAGATCTTCCGTCACCGCAGGGCCGCGCTCGCGGAAATCAGTTTGATTGATGACGACGCCCCCGGCCGACTGCGAATCATACGCCCGCACCCGAGTGCTGTCACAACCGATCATGGCACATTTGCCACCCGCCTGATCCCAACAAGCTTTATGGTAAACCGTTTCGCACGCAGCACATTCAACCGGCTTTAGCTCGCGGTGCTCATAGGAACGGTGTACCGACCCAACGCAAATCGGGCAAGCATCGCTCAGCTTGTCAGCTTGATCAATATCATCAAGCGTAATTTTTATCGGTTCGCCTTCAATTTCAGGTTCAGACATTTTTTAGCCATCAGCTTATCGCTGTCAATAAATACTTGACACTTTTTACTTAAAACTTCTTACCAGCTGCTGTGAGCCCAAAACGGCCACTGCATGTTGTACGGCATAATTTTTTCTTGATTTCGGTCCCAACAAAAGTATCCACTTTTTTGGTTTACCGGGTCAAGTACCAATGCAACGTGCCACGGTTGCGAAAAGAAATTTTTGTGAATGAACAAATCCATGTTTGATAAAAATATACCAAATCCTGGATGGGTATGATACCAACCCAAGATAATTTGTTCTTCATTCGGATAATTCTCATTAAGCCAGTCGTGAATCGTGCGCCAACTTTCATGAGTATAGGTCACACTAGCCCCTTGCATAATCGTGTGCTCGGCCGGAATCATCTGCGTTACGTGAACCGTAAATCGGCCATTCGGCTGCTGCTCGGGTGGTGGGCCTATCATAAAGCCAGCCACTTCTCGGCGCCAGCTAGTCATCGCGTGATTTTTTGCATCGACAAATGCGGTTTCCATGAACAAAATATCACACGCGGCCGGATAGTCGGTATCGTCTTCCAGCTTAACCCCGGCCAACCGGTTATCTTCAGCCACTTCAGGCACATATTCAGGGATCGGTTCGCGCGATTCATCTTCGGCCGGATCATTTAATATTTTAATTTCAAATGGATCTTCTTCTACCTCGACAGCCGGTTCTTGGGTTTCAGGGTTATCTTCAAGCCCCATCACAGCCGGAGTGTCATCAGGGAAAACAATCGCCGCCCCATCAAACAGTTCATCGGCCGATGGTAACGCCTTTGATCCATCAGAGATCAAGCCAAAAGTCACAACCCCATTTTCAGCCGCTGCAATGTCAGACAGTAAAATCTGTTCGTACACAGCCGGGATATTCCCCTCAAGCTCTTCCGCAAATTGAGCCAGCTCTGCCAACGAGCAATCTTTGACCGCCTTTAGCCTAATCAGACCGGAATCAGCATCCTCTTGCACCAATTCAACCACATCGTTCGGCAATAAATTTACAGAAGCACGCAGCGTTTTAATCCCACTCCCATCCGGGTTAGGAAACTCAACTTTGATGACTGTGACGTATGTTAGTTCTTGCAGTTTGATCAAAATCTTTTTTAGAGGAGACAGACAAACACGTCTGTGCAACTACCTTTTATTTAATAGGTTAATTAGTCGATGAATCAATAATCCACACAGATGAAACACAAGCGCTATTTTCGATCGGATTCCCAAACACATCTAGCGCTGAAAGTCTTAGTGAATACAAACCGGTATTCAAACCGCTCGTAACCCAATTAGCCAGAGGTTCAACACCAGGCTCCCCACTCAAACTTCTTATCGTGGTCCAACCATCAACCTTGTCCTCATATTCGAGCACATACCGGTCCAACCCTTGCATATCTGCCCGGCCGGCAACCGCTACAACGGTCCCTTTTTCAATAAACTGCCCCGGCTGCGGATCAATGATATACATCCCTTCCGCTGGGCAAGAAAAGGCACCGGCCGCATGCCATTCGTTTACTTGTAACTGGGTAGATTGGGCGGTCACCGCCCCGATTTGAGCATCCCGCTGCTGATTAGGCACAATCCATAGTGTCCAAAGCAAAATGCCAGCTAATAACGCGCTCATGACCAAAAAGGTCACATCACCCGCAGTTAGCAATTCTTCTGGCTCAGCATGAACGGCGTTAACACCGTCATACCGACTGCCCCGGGTACCAGCCGCATCGCGCCACATGCCGCGCAACCCATTTGCTTGCCTATATTGCCAAGGGATGATTGAGCCATCTTGACTGCTAGCCATCTCGAACCAACCTTGAAGCGGTTCAATCGCCTGATCGCCACTGATCTCATCCTGTTCCCAGCCAAATAGCGCAACCGTGTTCCGCACAGGGTCCAGCACTAGCCCCACATGCCAAGGCAAACTAAAAGCGGTTGTGTGCACAACCACATCATCCCCAGAATAAAAGACGCCTAAATCAGGATGGGTGTGATACCACCCCACAATTTTCAACTCTGGATAAACAGCTTCCCGCTCTTCATGGCAAGCGGCCCACGCATCGGCCGTAAATGTAAAATGAACCGGTCCATTTTTATCGCTCCGGGCCACAATTGCGGCCGAGACATCAACAAATAGCCGATTGTCATTCTGGTATACGTTGCCCAGCAGCAAACCGCCTAGCTCCACAGCCGTATCGCTCCGGCCATGCTCGTCAATTTGCAACAGAGCTTCCTGCCGCACCATGACCACAACCTCATTATCGGCCGGACGAATACCGTGCAACCGAGCAATATCAGTAATCGGTGGTGCTTGGATCGCAGGCAGATCGTCCCATACGCTTGTTGTCTGCCCTAACTTTATTTCCATGATTTGGGGTGCTCCAGCAAGTCAGTCATCAAGTTGGCCAGACCGTTGCAGGAGCAACACTGACCAACCGATTCGCTGACGGGCTGAACTACAGTAGTTTGATCCCGAGATCATCCTCGTCATCACCAAGAGTGATCTCTAAAGGTGCCTCTTGAGCACCTTTGAGTTCCCGATCATCAATCGGGAATAGATGACGATTACGTCGTGCCCACGCGGCCGCTTTTGAATTCATCGGATCTTTAGGGTCAAGATTCTTATACTGAATCATGTCTCCCATATTCAAGATCAATTCATCGATCGTTTTCGCGGGCCACCAAGCTCCAATACACACCGCGCCGGTGTTATGGATGTTTGGATGAAAAATAGGTGTGAGCCACTTGATTTGTGGCTGCTTGAGCGGATATTCAGCATGCAGATAAATGCTTACCTCATGCACATCACGAATAACCGGTTTATTGCGACTGTCTACCGACTCTACACCCCTACACTTGTAGCGGATGGTGTATCGATCAGGTGGATTCCCATCTGATTGAACCAAATCGATTAAGTCTGAATTTTGATGAAGCTCCTGGAGAAGACGATGGTCGTTTTTGAGACGTCTTTCCCGAATGTTAAATGACATGGTTGTAACCCCTGCCAACCGTCAATCAGTGGTGCTGATTGGCCAGTTCTAAAAGTTTAATTACCCAGCTATTTGCATAGTGAGGCGTGCCGGTGGCACGCCTAAAAATGAAACCAACAAGTTAACTCAGAACAGAGTTCTGTGCGTCAGCCAGCAGTTACTTCTGGCATCAGCACCAAAATGTCGTCGTCTACGACACCAGCGCCTGACAGGGTTTCATCTTCACCCAGCCGTTTGCCAGATGCCCGATGGTCGATGCGATAGGTAATTGGGTTTGCTCCCTGGCTCGAGGGCAGTCCCATCTTTGTCACCAACGCCGGAATTAGACGGCGCATTTCCACATCATCTGGTAGTTCAACCGGTGTCTTTTTCGAGCCGGTTGTGTCATACATAATTACTTTAATACTTGCCATGTTGGTAAACCTCCAAATAAAGGGTCTTGTTTGTAAATTTTAATCTGGAAATTCGTGGCGAGTCATTGGCTCGCACTATCCAGTTCATCTTCGTCAATGATCAACCACTACGGAAAACTGTTCTGGTGGTTGCTCAAATTGATAGGGAATTGAGCAAAAGTCCTATCCGTATTGGCTATAGTCAAAAAACCATTCTCGGTCGCCGGTAATTTCAAGATAAATTGAGTCATCACCGTTCCGAGCACGGATAATTGTCATGGGGGGCTGATCGATCTCAGCCAATGTTTTATCGAGATAGTCCTCATCCCCATTAATGCGATAGGTGAGTTCCATTTGCTTTTGCGCACCGCCGGTCCCGGTCAAAGCGGTCTCGGTCAGGTTAGCCATCCGCTTGAACACTTCCTCTATTTTACCAGAAGTCGGGTCGGTCATCGTCACAATTAGCTCTGTCGAAAACTCGAGCACCGTTCCATCACCCAATTTTTCTTGGGCGATGGCTAGTAGATCACGCAGGGTTGTTTTGTCGGCACGGGCATCGGGCAATTCAATGATTGGGTCAAGAGGGGGATGCATCCGGTCTTCGATGATCGGGTATTCCGTCTTGTAAATATCGTTGGTCAACCCGTTAATAATCAGCCCGATCCCTGGCTCAATCTCCATATCATGGATCAGTTTTAGCGCTTCTTGGGTTTGGAACGCAGCCACAATAGATGCGCTAGTTGGTGTCGTAGGAACTTTCCCCTGCAACACGTTGTCACGCGCCAAAAGCGGGCATGAGTAGCGCAAGCTGATCAGCTGAAAATCACGCTCGGTCAGGGTGCTCTCGTAGTTGGCTCCAGACACTGCGGGCCAAAAGACACGGCAAATGCCCATCAGCTCCTGAATCGCACCATCTACCCACGGCCGGCCGACAGACATTGCAAAACGGTCGATCGATAGGCGTGCCTCACGATTGTCTAAGCAGCCGATAATCACATCAACGTGTTTAAAAACACCGCTGCCTAAACCGTGATTAATATCGCCGTGCCACGTCATCACCTTCACATCAGGATTTAGCTCTTTCACCATTTCGGCCGCAACATCTACTTTGCGTCGGCCGCGATCTTTCTCGCGGAAGAGTACCGAACGGCTCAGATTACTGTCTTCAATTGTGTCAAAGTCGGCGATGATTAGATGCCCAATCCCCATCAGGGACAAGTTTTTAATTACCTCGTTCCCGAGTGCCCCAGCTCCGATCACAAGTGCGGTAGCCTCACGCACCACTTCCTGCTTCCACCAGCTAATGTAGCTAAACGTATGATATCGATCTGTATCGGGATCAGTTATCACCAATGGTTCAGTCATTTCACGCTCCAAGTCATAAAAAGGATAATGATAGGGTGTTTATGTGCCAAATCAAGCATGATTTGGGTGAAAAGTTTGCGTCTCAAACTTCTTTATTCCTATCCCCTATTAAGATTTATTGTCTCAGGTTTACACCTGCCACTGTCACAATTCGCCTATACGCAAATTGCCCCCCTCTGTTGTACGTAGGGTAGCATGATTGCCTGATCCTAACCAGAGTCAGATAGGCTATTCGCAAGTTTTTCGGGAAATTTGATTGGCTCAGGGTTGAGTAGGTGGCGCCCATTTATTTGGGCACCCCTTTGGGATGCCCAGACAAACTATAAATAGACCGTTAGTCTTTCCGGTTTCGGCGATCTCCGCCACCCCGACGGTTCCCTCTATTCCGGTTATTTCCTCTTCCGCCGCGGTTCCGGCCGTCTCTGCCGTTGCGATCTCGTTTTTTATCATCGCGCGGTTTTTCGTCACCATCTTTCTTATCAGATGTGTCTTTGGCAGGTGCGGCCGTCGCCGACATGGCGCCGGTCATGTAATCGTCTAACAGCACTGCAACCAGCTTGGCCGCTTCTTCATCTTGGGCCAGCCCCTGCACAAACGGGACCAAGCGAGATGATCGCTCAAAGGCAAGCCGATCACGAGACGTTTTTAGCTCATTAAGCTTGGCGGTCATTCTGCCTGATAGGGCGGCCGAAACATCCTCTTCTGTCGGGGTAGCATGTTTTTCAAATTCAACTTTGTAGTCGCGACGCAGTTTGTGCATCTGCACTTCGTCGAAGCCCGCCACAATTGAATATGCGGTTCCTTTGGCACCCGCCCGGCCGGTACGACCAGCCCGATGGATATAAACCTCAAGGTCTTCAGGCAGTTCAAACTGAATTGAATGGGTCAGATGGGGAATATCGATACCACGAGCGGCCACATCTGTAGCGACAAGGATTTTGAGTTTACCCGCACGCACACGGTCCAATACTTTTTCACGCGCATGTTGCGGCAAATCTGATGTCAGATAATCGCTATCAAAGCCCATCCGGCTCAGAACCGTGTTGACGTAGTTCACCCGCTGGCGAGTATTGCAGAAAATAATCGCAGCTTCTGGTTCTTCAATCTCTAACAAGCGCACCAGTGTTTTATCTTTTTCGTTCGACTCTACAACATAAGCGACGTGGGTCACTTCATCGGCCGAAATTTGATCGGTGCTTAGGTCTACAAACGCCGCATCCTTTTGGAACTGGCTAGCCAGCGAGCGCACCGTGGCTGGGAAAGTGGCTGAGAACATGGCGGTTGTCACGTCATGCTCTGGCAAATATCCCTTTAATGAAAGCATGTCTTGGTAAAAGCCCATAGACAGCATGCGGTCCGCTTCATCAAAAATGAGTGAGGTCAGCAGTTCAAGCGACAAGTTTCCGCTAGAGAGATGGTCGAGTACACGGCCGGGTGTTCCTACAACTAAATGAGCCCCTTCCTTAAACGCTTTGACCTGTTTGCCATATTTTGTACCGCCATATACCGGCACTACATTAATGAAGAGCCCTTCGAGCAGCATTTCAGCTTCTTTTACGACCTGAATCGCTAGCTCACGGGTGGGGACAAGCACAATGGCTTGGCACTCTGGCTCGATAGGATCAATTTTTTCGATGAGGGGTAGGATGAATGCTCCGGTTTTGCCGCTCCCTGTTTTGGCTTGCACCATGACATCTTGCCCTTTGATGGCAAAAGGCATGGCGGCTGATTGTACGGGGGTTAAGCTCGTCCAACCCGCGTTTCTGAGTGCCACCTGTATAAACTCAGTTAGGTTCTCAATTTTTATTTCTGGATAGTCAGTAGACTTCGACTTTTCGTCCGATTCTTGTGTTTCTGTGGTCATAGGGCGTAGTTGTATCAGTTTCTTATGTCATGTTTATATCAGTCTTATGTCGCTCTTACAATGGGTGTGCATAATTCCAATCGTCAATTAGCACTCACAAACAACGACTGCTAATCATGTTAATAAAAATCAAATACACGATAATTCTTCAGGAGGATTATTTAAAATGACTACCTTAGTACGCTGGAATCCGGCCCGCAACACACTTAACCGCAATGTGCGCAGAATGCACACCGACATTGATCGTTTAATGGAATCTTTCTTCGAGACTCCTCGAGTTTCAACCAACAATCAGTCTACCCTAGCCCTAGATGTAGCAGAGACGGCCGATGGCTACTTGATCTCGGCCGCAGTGCCTGGCATTAAGTCAGAAGATATCGATATCACCGTTGAAGATGGCATTCTGTCAATCTCTGGCGAGTTCAACAACAGCTTCGACACCTCAGATTCAGACAGTGCAGAAGATGGTGAAGAGAGCACAGAGTCGGCCGTGAAATATCATATCCGCGAACGCCGCTATGGTAGCTTCACCCGCAAGCTGCGCTTACCTAAAGATGTAGACGCAGAAGCGATTGAAGCCAAACAAGAGGATGGGATCTTGACCATTAGCTTGGCAAAAAGCGAAGCTGCACAGCCCAAGAAAATCACTGTAGGATAATTTTTTCATCTCCTTCCTGTTGACCAACAGGCCTTTTTACCAGCAGGTGGGTCACTGAACCTCGACCCGCCTGCTGCTTTAAAACTTAGAATAACAACCGATTAATAACAACCTGCCCGGGGACAGATAATTCCCCGTGAGATTTTTTCTCAACCATCTAGGAAAATCGCTAAATTGGCCCATCTGCCAAGCAGGCACACCCGCCAGCTTGGCACATCCGCTAATTTGGCACATTTGGCCGGTCACGTAGACCGGCCTTTTTTTTGCCTGCACCTCAGCATCCTACTAGTCCTGCGGTCCACCTAACACTCTGGTACTAAAAGGCTTTATGTAAAGCAGGTCCTGTGCTAAAATGCACAGCTAATTGTGGTTAAATTAACTCTCTAGATATTTAGTTGAAGTTTCTCAAACAGCAGTACGACTATGAGCGAAGAAAATCTAAATAGTGAATTAACTGAATCAGCTCGAGAATTTATCTTCGGGTTGGAAATGTTCAATCGCATTCCCAATCTCCCTCCACGGATCGGAACCGACATCACCCCTGCGGCCGAATTTCTCTCGATTTGTACCGAATATCAGTTCCAACGGGGAGCTGTTATTGCTCACAAATTAGATAGCGCAGAAGGGATGTACATTTTTAGGAGCGGCACGGTTGATGCATGGGACTCTAGCTTTCAAAATGAAGAGATGGAGCAGGAATTCAAATGGATCCGCTCTTTTACCACAGATGATATTTTGGGAGACGGCTGGCTAATTGTTGAACGGCCGCACAAATATCTGCTCAGGGCGCGCAAAGCGGGTAGCTTTATCCTGATCAAACGGAGCGACTTCACAAAATTTGTAGGCAAAAACCAAAAAGTGCTGCGGCTCATGTATCCGCATATGACCAGCTACGCCAAAGACAAACTGCATCAGTCTGGCCTGCGCCGTTATTTGCAGCGCAACAACGGTGGGCTTGGCTTTGGGCAAAATCGTGCAGACCGGGTTCAGCTTGTGAACCCAGATGGCACGGTACAAAAAGATTTACCGGCTCCGGTACGCAGGATTAAGCTGCTCCCAAATGAGCGAATTCTCTTTTTTGCCCGCCGAACGTGGAAACTGTTTGTGCTCAATTTCAGCCTAAACATTTTGGCCATCATTGCTGTGGGTGCGCTTAGCTTTGTTCTATTTTCGGCCGCTGTGCCTGATCCATTTTTAGCCCTGCTTTTAACAGGGATTGCGACCGCCATCCCGATTCTTTATGCACTCTTGAACTGGATCAACTGGCAAAACCTTTTCTTCATCGTCACCACCAATCAGCTGATTCGGTCTGAATGGAAAATTTTGCAATTTAGATCAAACTTAGAGCGAGTAGATTTAGACAAAGTACAAAGTATCGCGATCGACAAAACCAATCTGCTACAAAAATGGTTTAATGTCGGTACGGCCCAGATCACCACGGCCGCCCAATCAAGCGTCATCTATTTTGATTACATCGATAACCCAGAAGATGTAGAAATTGCGATCCAAACGGTAGCCGTACAACAGTCAGAACTGGCGTTTGGTAAGCGGCGGGCTGAAATGCGCAAAATCATCAATGACCACTACAACGTAGACACGAAGATCAAAAAAGTGAAAGGGTATACCCCAGCGCCCAAGCCGAAGACCTTCTGGCAGCGGGTGCGCGAAAATTTTGTGCGGGTTGAAAATAACGACGGAATTACCTATCACAAACACCCCATCGCACTTTTTAGAGAGATGTTAGGGCCGATAATCGCCCTAGTAGTTTTGCTGCTGACATGGTACGGCTTAAGTTTCTATCGCTCGGGCGTGTTGTTCACCGAAATCCCTGCGTTGTCTGGGGTCCTTATTCTGTCAAGCATTGGTACGGCGTTTTGGTTCTGGTGGGAGTTTGAGGACTGGCACAACGATACGTTCCAGATCACAAAACAATATATTTATGATATTGACCGGCTCCCGTTGGGGCTAAGCGAAAGCAAAAAGCAGGCGGAGTTAAACCGCATTGAAAATGTGCGCACAGAAAAAGATGGTATTCTGCCTACCATATTTAATTTCGGAACAGTTCATGTCGAAACGGCCGGTGCTGAAAACAATATCTCTTTTGAAAATGTGAAAGACCCTGACGGGGTACAACAGGCGATTTTCAAAAAACGGTCTGAATATGAAAAATCTTTGGCACGGCAAAGTGAAGCGGGCCAGCTGGATTTGATCGCAACGTTGGTTGAACTGCATTCTGAAGGGGATGCGCAACGACGTACCAGACGCTATCAGGAACTGCCTGATCCGCGTGATGATGTGGATGAAGAGTACGATTTTTATTAATTTTTAGTCACAAAAACATGTGATGGTTGAAAGAAAAAAAGTCGGCCAATCAAATTCAAGTTAAACTATAAGCGCCTTGTCCACACTGGGCAGGGCGTTTTTAATCCCAAACCAGACAGATGGGATAGCCAAAATAAATAGACAGATATGAAATTACTCGAGATTGCTACCGGTGAGGCTCCCGTATTGCGGAAAGTCGCAGCCCCTGTAGACAAAATTGATCTTAGCTTACAGCAGCTTATTGATGAAATGATCTTCACCATGCGTGATGCCAATGGGGTTGGCTTAGCAGCCCCCCAGATCAGTAAACAGATGCGGCTGGTTGTGATCGAAACGCCACCAGAATATGACGACGATGAGGTTATCCCTGATTCGCGTCAACTGCATGTGATGATCAATCCAGAAATCACAAATGCGTCACGCAAAACAACAACCGGCATTGAAGGCTGCTTGTCATTGCCCGGGTTTGTAGGAGAAGTATCCCGCAGCCACGCAATTATGGTCGAATTTTTAGACCGCCGGGGCAAAAAACAGCGTTTGCGGCTAAAAGGGTGGGACGCCCGCATTGTGCAACATGAGGTTGATCATCTAGACGGCATTATGTACACCGACAAACTCACATCGCCTGAAAATTATTGGACTGATGAAGAGTACGAAAAGATGATCGAAGAAGCGGCCGCGCAGCGAGAAGCAGAGGAGTTAGAATAAAATGGCAAAAGTCACAAAAGAAGTTGTAGATCACATCGCAAAATTAGCCAGATTGGATCTAACAGACGAAGAAAAAGAAAAATATCAGCAGTCGATGGCCTCTGTTTTAGACTATGCAGATAAATTAAACGATTTGGATTTAGACGATGTGCCACCGACGGCCCATGCGGTTGCGCAACAGAATGTGATCCGCAGAGACGAAGTCAACAGCTCGCTAGCGGTTGACCGGGCGTTGGCCAACGCGGCTAAAGCGCAGGATGATCAGTTTGCGATCCAAGCTGTGTTTGAAGATTAGCAATTTACGATTTACGAATAACGATTGTCGATTTTGAGACTGCACCCTGACCGTATTCGTGTTTCACCCAGCTCAAGATGACATTAGATTTATCTGGTAAAGTGGCGATTGTGACCGGCGGTGGTCACGGCGGCGGGGCGGCCGTTGCTCTGGCGCTCGGCCGGGCGGGAGCCAAAGTCTGCATCAGCGATCTGAATCCGGATCGTGCTCAACGTATCGAACAAGAAATTAAGGAAGCTGGCGGGGAAGCGATCAGTGTGCCGGCCGATATCGGAAACAAGTTCCAATGTGTGACGGTCATCGAGACAACTCGGGCTGAATGGGGACAGCTCGATATATTGATCAACGGCATGATGGTGGCGCCGTCAAGCAGCATCATTAAACAAGATGAGTGGGATTTTCAACGGGTATTTGAAGTGAACCTGAAAGGGACCTTTTTTATGACCCAGCTGTGCGGCCGGGTGATGTCGGATGAAAACGGTGATCGGGGTGGCTTGATCATAAATTTGGGGAGCACGGCCGGTATTTTGCACCCCCAGCCAAAACAGGCAGCCGTATGTGCCATGAATGGGGCGATTGTGGGATTCACGGCCGAGGCGGCGCGGGAATATGGGGAGTTTGATTTGCGGGTGAACACGGTGTTACTCGACGCCAATGAGCCAAATCCGGCCGGGGCGGCCGATTGCGTCATGCGCCTTTTTGAGCCAGAATCACAAAAGATCACAGGGGCTCTGTTTGCCCCCGATGGCAACCGGCTTACATGGCGTTAAACTTACTTTCTTGACTCATATTGTGCGCAATTCCGACAAAGACCAGTCAGGTTTTTGTGAATAACCGCTCTAAAAACCAGACCGGTCTTTAGCCCGTAACCAACTATGAATAAAAAACTGATTTTCCTGATTGCTATTTGCCTAGCACTTGTTGTGGCATGCGTGACCGACACCGCTCCGATAGACCCAACCAGCACCCCCAGTTCAGCGTTACGCTCTACTCCGGCCGAAAACGAACCTGAACCTGAAGCTGATCAGTCTGAACAACAAAATGAGCAGAGCGACCAAACTGAAACGGGACTAACCGGCACAAAGCGGGTTTTGGTGCTGTACACCAACGACGAACATGGCTGGATGGAAGGGGTCGATGAGAACTTGGGCGCAGCCAATCTCGTAGGCACATGGCAAGAAAATCATGATTTAGACAGCTACGATGCGGTCATTAAACTGAGTGGTGGGGACATGTGGACGGGGCCAGCCATTTCGACATGGTTTAGCGGCGAGAGCATGGTTGAAGTGCTTAACACGCTCGACTACACGGCCGCGGCCGTGGGCAATCATGAGTTTGATTTCGGCTTAGAACAGCTGATGAAAAATGAAATGAGCTCAACTTTTCCATTTGTAAGCGCCAACATACGGTACAAAGAAAATGGGGCAACTCCGGCCGACATTGGCATATTGCCCTACGTGATTAAAGAAACAGGCGGGTTGCGTATCGGGATCACCGGTTTAACAACCACATCGACCCCGGTAACAACCAATCCTGCCAATGTGACTGACTTTGAGTTTTTGGGGTATGCCGAGGCGCTAAACGAAGTGGTGCCGCAGATCGAGGCGGAAGGGGTTGATTTAATTTTAGTCCCCGGCCACGTTTGCCTATTTGAACTACGTTTATTGGCTCCCAGAATCCGCGATTTAGGGGTTGATCTGTTGGGCGGCGGCCACTGCAACGAACTCTATTCAGATTCGCTCAGCGGCATTCCTACGCTGATTGGTGGCTCACATCTGGCCGCTTATGGTTGGGCCGAGCTGGCTGTGTCGGCCGACGGTGTGGAGCTGGTTGATATTGGGAATGAGTGGACCAACAGCCGTGCGGCGGCTGATCCGGCCGTGGCCGAGGTTGTGGCCCGCTGGCAAAACGAAACAGATGGGGCGCTCAATGTTCAAATTGGTCAGCTAGATCAGCCGCTGGCCCGCCGTGGCTTAGAACAGCAGGCGCTGATTACGGAGTCATGGCTGTACTGGTTCCCCACGGCCGATGTCGCTTTGACCAACTTGGGCGGTTTCCGGGCCGATTTACCGGCCGGTGAAGTCACTCAGGGGACCATCATCAACGTCTTTCCATTTAACAATGTGATTGTTGAAGTAGATATGACCGGGCAACAGCTGCTCCGTATTTTAGGACGCAGGTCGGGTGATTTGGCCATTGGTGGCGTCGAACAATCGGGCGGCCGTTGGCGCTTCAAACATTCTGGGGATGAGCTTGATTCTAGCGAAACCTACACTGTTTTGGTCAACGATTTTATGTGGGCCGGGGGTGACGGGTACGACGAACTTGTTGAGTATGATCCAAACGGCTACAACACGGCCGTTGATTGGCGCCAGCCGGTTATCGACTGGATCAACGATACAGATGGATCACAATCGCTTGATGCTCGAATTCAAGATTTAATTCAGAATGGGAGTAGAAAGTAAGCCGCCCCTCACCCCCCTGCTGCGCAGGGACCCTCTCCCAGTGAGAGAGGGAGTATTAAAAATAGGCAGCCCCAACCAGTTGTTTACACTTCAGGCTCTACGCAGTTGACCGGATCAGCTTGGCGCAAAAATTCCCACGTAAAAATGCCAACGTCATGGCCGTCGCTCCAGCTCACTTGAATCGCGTAGCTCCCCATCGCTTGGACCCCCAACAGCTGCAAATTGGTTTCGGCCGCATGTTTGACCGTACACGGATTTGCAGGTTTACCCATGTTAGCATGGCCACCTTTGCACATGACACACGGGCAAGCAGCACGCAGCCCATCAAAGGGTAAATGGCTCGTATGGCCATCGGCCCAAGAAACTTGAATGGTGCGTGTCGATTTATCAGCTTTTACGCCGGTTGGGGTTACAGAATCTTTGCTCATGTTAAAATTTTAAACTACACGCTGATGATAAGAAAAGTTTATTACTGACTCATGTTACGCCCTCTCTTGCGTGAAATTGCAGGTTTTCGTTCGAAAACGCATTGCATACTCAGTACAACCACTTAAAGTCCTGCGGCTCGTCATACCTACGAAGGCAGGTATGACGTCTTCCTAGAAATGGTGAACTACTTTTGAGACGATGCACTCAAGAATATTAACCTTTCTGGATTTGCATGTACCAGGTTTCTGTAAAGCATTGAGTTGTCGATTAGATGATCCAATGCTACATTCAAATCTCAGACCCCAACACACTTCACCCCAGACTCTTTAACCATTTAGCAACAGCGAACCTGCATCTTAAAATAGAGGAATTGATGGATCGAGATCAAACTGTTTACGCCCTACTTGTCGGAATTGATATCTATCATCCTGACTCAACTGTGCCCCACCTGGCCGGTTGCAAAAACGATATTATGCGGATTAACCGCTTTTTTTCAGATCGGATTGGCGAGCGATACAACCCAAAACTGCTGCTAGATCACGAAGCCACCAAAGAGAATATTATCGCCGCCTTTCAAACCCATCTAGCCACTGCCAAAAAGGGGGATTCCGTCCTGTTTTATTACAGCGGCCACGGGTCACAAAGCATGACGGCACGTGAGTTTTGGCGCATTGAGCCGGACAAGTTAGATGAAACCATCGTCGCCTATGACAGCCGAACACAATCGGGATCAGATTTGGCGGATAAGGAGCTTGCTTACCTGATTGGGGAGGTGGCAAAAGGTGGTGCGCATATAACCATTGTGATGGACTGCTGCCATTCTGGCTCTGGCACACGTCAAGGGAAAAATATGGCCAGCCGCCGTATGCTCACCGATGAGCGGCCCCGTTCAAATGGGGATCGGGGCTACTTTTTTATGGATGACTCTGCGGCCGAGCTAGGTCCGCCGAAATCGGGCAATTTGTTATCGGGCTGGATCGATTTACCCAAGGGGGACCATGTTCTGCTTTCTGCCTGTCGGTCGTTTGAAACGGCTAAAGAAAAGCTCATTGAAGGGGAGCGACGCGGCATTTTTTCTCACTACCTGCTTGAAACACTGCAAACGACCGATGGCACGTTGACCTATCGGGATCTGTTTATGCGCACCAATGCGCTCGTGCGGGCCGAAGTGGCGGAACAATCTCCCCAATTAGATACAACGGGAGAGGTGAGCTTAAACCAGCCGTTTTTAGGCGGGTTGATCGAACCTGTTCCAGAATATTTTTCACTCAGCTTTGTGACTGACCATCAGAAAAAAGTTGATTTGGGCTGGTTTATCGATGCTGGGGAAGTAAACGGGATCAAACAAGAAGGATCAGAAACGACTGAGTTGGCCGTTTTTAATTTAACTGCGCAGGGAGATGCGTTGCGCAGTCTTGACCAAGCGGTGGCATTGATCCGAGTGACGGCGGTTGAGCCAACCCGCAGCAAGGTTGAACTCCTCCCACAAGATGGCTTTGAGCCGGACACCGGCACAACGTATAAAGCGGTTATTACCGGTTTGCCCGTTCCCCCCCTGCTGGTCAGTTTCGAGGGAGACCCGGCCGGAATCGACCTCATCCGTACAGCGCTAAGCCAATCGGCCGCTGGGCAGCCATCCCTGACTGTTCAAGAAGCGGACGAGGACAAGGCGGGGTACAAAGTGACGGCCGCAAACAATCGTTTTGTCATTCAGCGTCATCAGGATGGGTATGCGCTGGCCGAGGGGACAGACAGCTATTCAGCCAAAAGCGCAGCCACCATCGTCAAGCGGCTAGAACACATCGCTCGCTGGCAAAATCTGCTGAAATTAACCAATCCACAAAGCAGCATTTCACCATCTGATATCAAAATCAAGATGGAGAAAAAAGAGAACAACCAGGAGTTTGTGCCGGTTGAGCAGGGAAGTGAGGTTTCTCTGCTGAGCATGGGGCCCGACGAGGGACAAGAGGCAATCCTAAAATTTAGGGTAACCAATAAATCTCGCCAGCGGCTGTTTTTCATGTTTTTGGTTTTTGGCGAAGCGTATGAAATTCATTCTTTGACAGAAGGGGATGAGATCAATGGAAAGTGGCTGGGGCCAAAGGAAAGCTTCTCGCTGTTTAACGATCTGGGCGGCATTCCGGCCTATATTCCGGCCGAACAGTGGGAAAAAGGGATAAACAGCTACAAGCAGACGATCAAAATTATCGCCACAACTGAAGAGAGTTTTGCAGAATATTTTCAACAAGATGAGCTACCCATTGAGCCTGTAGAGCAAACTCGATCTATTCGGTCGATGAACGATACCCTTTCACGCCTGATGCAGCGCTCAACTACACGGACGATGGGTCGGCGTAAAGCTGGCCAGCTGGCTGATTGGACCACCATTGAAGTCGGGGTTACGATCAACCAACCAAAAGGGGAGCGGCTGCCGGCCGCTGGTAACCGTATCAGCCCCACCCCAGCCATCACCATTGAAGGACACAGCACATTTACAGCCACAGCCGAGCTTGCGTCGCTACCGGCCGCCACACGCAGCGCAGGGGCAACGGGCCTGCCGCACATCATGCGTGACAACCCCAACCTGTTTACCCCGGTTGAGCTGAGCGGCAGTCGGGCCGGTGAACCGGGGTTAAGCGTGCTTGATTTGTCTGATGCGAAAGGGCTGGAAACGGTGTCTGCCAGCAACCCGCTTGAAATCAATCTGGCCTTAGATTTGGCAGAGAACGAGAGTTTATTGGCCCTGGGGGTGATGGATGGCTTCTTGGTGCCGCTCGACATTGTGAACCACAGCCAAGATGGGCAAACCAAAGTTGAATTAGACTATTTGCCGTCAGCGGCCGTAGTCTCACGTTCACTCAAAAAATCGGTCCGCATCCTCTTCCAAAAGTACGCGCATAGCTATCTTGGCACCCCTTATCAATATCCACAATTAGCTTGCATATCGCTATCAGAAACCGGCGCGATCAGCTATGATGCTGACTTAACCAACCTTAAAAGCAAAGTAGCCGGTGCCAACAAGATCGCCGTGTACATCCATGGCATATTTGGCTCTACCAACCTAATGGCCACCAGTAGCCAGACTCAGTTTGTAGAGCTGCCCAGTCAGATTCCCGGCATCACCGATTCACACGATCTCATCCTAGCTTTTGACTATGAGAACTTAGATACCCCAATTGAAGATGTTGCGTTTGAGCTAAAACAAAAACTAGCTGAAATCGGGTTGACCGAAGGCCACGGCAAAACGTTCAACATCATCGCCCATTCATTAGGCGGATTGGTTGCGCGCTGGTTTATCGAATATCTTGAAGGGAACAAGGTTGTGAACCACCTGGTGATGCTGGGCACGCCAAATGCTGGAACCCCCTTCTCTAAAATTGAAGATTGGCTGCTGGGTATGGCGACCATCGGGCTGAATTCATTGGCCGTTACCACATGGCCCTTATCGGTTTTAAATTCAGTCCTTGCCGGGATCGAGAAAGTAGATGTGACGTTGGATCAAATGAATCCCAACTCAGACTTTTTAAAAAATCTGTCGCGCAGCCCCGACCCTCAAATCCCGTACACCATCATTGCTGGGAACACGTCGATCATACCAAGCGCTATCGGTACAGAGGACGATCAGGGAATCGTTCCAAAACTATGGACCCGTTTTGCATCTAAAAACACCGCATACAAGGTGGTTGATTTTGCCTTTTGGCATGCTCCCAATGATCTGGGTTCTAGCGTTGATAGTATGCGCAGCATACCCGCAAGTTGGACAACAACAAAACCTACAGTTCTTGTTGTCCCATCTGACCACTTAAGCTATTTTAATTTGGAAGCAGGGCTAAAGCCTCTGGCTGACGCATTAGAATAACCACAATTCACATCTCAAAAAATATTTGTTTTATGAAAAACACCCTGAAAAAAGCGGCCGATTCGGCCGACAATCTATTTGATACGCTCACCGACAATCTGTCCAACCGGCTGATGGCGGACGGCAAGGTCCATATCCACCCGTATAACGGAATGGGGAATCAAGAGCGATTATTTTTACGCGGCCGAGTATTGCTCGACAAAGAAATACCTAAATCAGAAGATCAAGACAGCTACCTCAAAAATCTGCTTAACACATGGCAGCACATTACGAGCATAGAAATCGACAATACGCGGGTCGGTGCCAAGATCGGTGGTTTAACCCATGTCGTTAAAACAGATTCCGAGGGATTTTTTGAGATCGAAATGGACAACCCTGGACTGCCCGAAGATGTTTTGTGGCATGACATTGAGCTTGAGCTGTTGGACCGCCCAGATGATCGGCCGGAGACTGCCACAGGCCAAATCATGATCCCCCCCGCAAATGCGGAATATGGGGTAATTAGCGACATTGATGACACGGTGTTGCAAAGCAAGGCGACCAACTATTTAGCGGCCGCCACGCTTATGTTCTTTAAAAATGCGAAGACGAGGCTTCCGTTTGAAGGTGTTGCAGAGCTCTACCAATCGCTGCAAAAAAACGGCCGTAACCCGATCTGCTACGTGTCTAGCAGCCCATGGAATCTGTATGAGCTATTGACCGACTTTTTTGACTATCAAGACGTTCCGGCCGGGCCGCTTTTTTTAACAGATTACGGTTTTTCGGCCGATCAATTTATCAAACCCAGCCACGGAGATCACAAATTAGAACAGATCGAGCATATTTTAAACTTTTACCCCAACCTTCAATTTATATTGATGGGAGACAGCGGGCAAAAAGATCCTGAGATTTATCAAAAAGCGGTGGCTCATCACGCACAACAAATAAAAGCATGTGTGATTCGTGATGTAACCAATGCCAGGCGCGATCAACAAGTGGCTCAAATCGCGGCAGATGTGTCGGCAACAGGGACTGACATGATTTTTGCAGCAGATTCTGTTGAGATGAGAAATTACTTTGAAAAGCAAGGCATCCTCTCATAAAAGTTCAGTTTTTTGTTCGTTTTTCCCGCTAAAAGCTCACTTTATCTGAATTAAACCAACAATTAACGCTTTGGGTATATTTTTCTTGACATAGGCCTACTCACAATCTAGAATCAAATCGCATGCTATATTTTTACAAGGAGACGGTTCCATGAGCATAATTAAAGTGTCAGCGAAATCGCGTACTGCTTCAGTCGCGGGTGCCATCGCTGGCGTCATCCGAGAACATGGCAAAGCCGAAGTTCAAGCCATAGGTGCAGGTGCAGTCAATCAAGCAATCAAAGCGGTCGCAATCGCCAACGGTTATTTGGAAGAAGAAGGCACAAGTATCGCCTGTATACCGGAATTTGTGGATATTTTAATTGATAGCCACGAACGAACGGCACTAAGAATGCAGGTTGTTCCAAGACATTCAGCCTAACTAATTAATCAAAAAAAAGCTTCTTTCGAAGCTTTTTTTTTGTCTATATACAGAATTTGATTATCGTTTAAGAAGCTATGGGGTCCACTCAAAGTTATCGAATACGGCCGAAACAGATCCTGAGCTTCCCGATTCAACTAGAAAAGCAACATCCCCTACCCCTCTAACCCGACTATCGTCTACATAACCGATTTCAGTGCCATTAACTAGCACAACTAATTGGCTTTGTCTCATTTCGACTTTAAGTTGATTCATACTGCCCGCCCCCTGCTCGATCGCGTCTACAGCGAACCATCCATTTTCCACTAGGGGTTCTGCAGTCGCGCAGTCCGCATCGCACCGGCCGATCCAAGCATACCCATCTGGACCAATTTCAATGACGAAGAATGCTCCATCTTCTTGCAAAATCGCCAAGCCTGCGCCGGTTTCCGCCTGGTTGGTCATAAATTCGATATCAACCTGATAGGTTCCCACACCCAACCGTAATCCGGCCGAAGACCAAAACAAGCTGCTCGGCACCCGATTGGTTAACCGGTATGCATCATCCTCAAAGTATGCTTCTTGAATAATTGTGGCAGAATCATCTACGCTGCGTTGAATCGACCATCTCTCAGAAGAATCGTCGTCGAACTGCTCAATCACAGGATCGTCGGGCAACGGGGAAAAGCTAAATTCACCATAGACGATCGACAAAACAGCTAGGATCGCTAGCAGAATAAACAGGGTTAAACCGCCAAAGATACCTGCTCCTAAGACGACGGGTGGCACTTCGCCCACCGTATCAACTACAACCGCTTCGAGCGGTCTTTCAGGTGCGGCACGTTTAGCCCGTAGCGCCTCTGTAGGAACTGTCATTTCCCCACGTAATCCTGGAATAGGTTCATCTCGAATGGTGTCAGTTGGTTGAGGCTGAGGTTTGTCCAGCTCTTTCGGTATGACCATTGTGTCGGTCATCTCATATTCAGCCAAAGGTGCATCTGTTGGCACCTTCTCGGGTTTAACTTGCTTTGGTTTAACCTCTCTAATGGGTTGCCCCAGCGGCAGATCCGGTTCAGTAGGCGGTGGCTCCTTTTTTGTCTCACGAATTGGCAGCGGCCCCTTTGCCTCTTTTAGCTTAACAGGCTCGATACGATTTACGGGGTCATCACCCAGCCAGCTATCATCCAACTCTAAATCAACCATTACCCGTTTAGTTGGTACAGGCTTTTTGGGTTTTGCTGATGGGTTGTTTTCTGAATTTTCTTGATTATCAGACACGAATAATGGCTAAACTCTGATCCTATTCGGCCGGAGTGAACGAATAGTTATCAAACTGTACTTGTACATCCCCTACACCAATTGTTTCTACCGCAACACCGATATTACCCTGAGTAAAGGTGTCATCAAATGCCCGGCCGACTTCTTGATTATTGACGTAAAAAATCAAATCACCGTCGTTTGCGTCAACTCGTAATTTGTTGAGTTCACCTAATCCTTGTTTTACTGCTCCAGACTCGAACCAGCCCCCTTCAACAAGAATTTCCATATCACCTTCACAATTGTCTTCGCAGCGGCCGATCCAGACAAATCCGTCTGAACTTATTTCAAACAGATAAAAAGAGCCGGTTGAATCGTCGACCATAAACACCATGCCAAAGCCATTGTCTACCGGTCCATCAACGGCCGTTGCATCGATTTCGTAGCGGCCGTTGCCAAAGCTTTCTGCGGCCGAGGCCCAGTAAATGCCGGTATCGGTAAATACTTGGAAGTCGTAAATACCCCCAGCAATTTCGCCACGACTTTGATCGTTTTCACCTGTCGCCCAGCTGCCGGGTGATTCAAAATCCTCTAGATATGGCTCATTCGAGGCACCACATCCAGCTAAAAACAAAAATGCAAGAATGAAAATAAAAAGTTGTTTACGCATAAAAAAAGACCAGTTCTAGGATAACAATATCATCTATTGTACCGAGAACTGGTCTTTTTACCTTACTTTTAATGGATACGGTTATCCAACATCTTTACCCATCGCCTCAACAACGATTTCAGCCACGTCCTTCACCTGCATAGGTGAGCCATGTTCGTCGTTCGCGTCACGCATCATTTGGTGACAGAACGGACAACCAACCGCGATTGTCTCTGCGCCGGTATCTTTTAACTCGTTGTATCGGTTAACGTTAACTGCCTCGTCTCCGTGCTCTTCCTCTTTCCACATTTGAGCACCACCGGCGCCACAGCAGAATGAGTTTTCTTTGCTGCGTGAAGGATCAAGCAAATGTGCACCGGCCGCGGCCAACGCTTCACGGGGGGATGCGTATTCACCGTTGTGGCGACCCAAGTAACAGGGATCATGGAACGTTACTTTTTCAAGTACATCGTTGGCCATGGTTAGCTTCCCTTTACCGATTAGGTCAGCAATCATCTGGGTGTGGTGGAAGACTTTGTAATCTCCACCCAACTGTTTGTACTCGGTGCCGATTGCGGTCATACAGTGGGGGCAGCTGGTAACAACTGTCTTTTTGTCCACTTCGTATCCGTTCAAAATTTCGATATTGCCCGAAGCCATCTCAAAGAAGAGCGCTTCATGCCCTGAACGGCGGGCAGGATCACCCGTACAGCTTTCTTCGTCACCTAAGATCGCAAAGCTGGTCCCGGTTTCGTTTAGGATGGTGGCCATAGAACGAACGGTTTTTTGAGCGGCCGGATCATATGCCCCAGCACAACCAACCCACAACAAAACTTCAAAGTCTGGATTTTCTCGTACAGTTGGGACATCAAACGGCAAGCCTTTCATCCAGCCGGTTCGTTCATCTGGGTTACCCCATGGGTTTCCGGCCCGTTCGATTCCTTCATAAGCGGTCTGTAGCTCATGGGGGAACTCGTTTTGCATCAGCATAAGGTCACGGCGCATGTCTAAGATGTCGATCATCGGCTCGTTGCCCACGGGACAGACATCGATACACGCGGCACAGCTGGTACATGCCCAAACGGCGCTTTTGCTAATTGCAAAGTCGAGCATGGGGGCGGTTTCTTCACCGGCCGCCAATGCGTCGAAATTCTCCCAAACGTAGTACCGTTTGTTGACCTCAAGTGCGGCCGGAGACAATTCTTTACCCGTGTTATAAGCGGGGCAAACTTCTTGGCAGCGGTTACACATAATACATGCGAACGCATCCAAGATTTGGGTTTTTTCTAGTTGTTCAAGGGTGTTTACACCAAATTGCTCGATAGACTCATCTTCGAAGTCGAGCGCATTCAACGCACCGGCCGCACCGCGATCCGGCCGGGTCATAAAGTTAAGCGGCCCCATAAACAAGTGAGCATGTTTGGTATAAGGAAAATATGGAAGGAAGGCAACAATTAATCCCACTGCAATCCAAAAGCTGATCGCAATCCAAGTCATCAAAGCTTGGTCAGACATGCCAGCCCACAGGGTCGCGATCGAATTGGCAAACGGTTGCCATGGATCAGAATGGTGCAGTGCGATTTCAAATGATTCACCCAAAAAGCGAAAGCCCAAGTGGAGAAGCATAAAGATACCCACAATCAGTGAGTCATTAAAAACGCCACCCGCGCGAGCTTTGGGATGCAACATAACATTTTCACGAATGGTGAGCACTTTGTCACGATAGATAAACCGTCGGATTAAGAAATAGGCCATCCCGATCATGCCCAACACGCTGAGAACGTCTGCCAGTAAGCGAATAATCCCACCAAATACACCCAACCCCTCTCTGTAAAATTCCGCAAACGGAAGGCTAAATGCTTTGACTACGTCAATCCCATTGATTGCGAGGTAAAAGATAAACGCATAAGCGATAAATGTGTGGAAAATTGAAGAAACAGTCCGGTGGCGAAGAATACGTCCCTGTGAAACTAGGGCGATCACGCCGGTCATTACTCGGCTCGGTAGTTCGCTCCAGGGGAGTGTCCCTTGGCCTCGGTTGATGACAGCAAACATCTTGCTGAAGGTGCTGTATGTCATTGCAACGCAAATGAGCGAAAAAATAATGAAGATGGTCAGGTGAATGTTATTCAACATGGGCGATAGTCCTTTCCTTAGTGGGGTGTGTGATTTGGCGAATCATATCACACCGATTATTTGAAATCGAATTTAAATTTTATTCGGCCGGCTTAATCCCAGCTTGGTCTTTATGTCACAACAGACAAAGCATTTTTAACCAAGCAGGTGGGCATTTATTCACAATTGCTGGTTTCTCCGGCTGCGCTGGCCGAAACTGTATTGTTTGTAATATCTCTTTTAAGGAAAAAAATCTATACTCCAGAGAGTTTTACACAACAAAACGTCTGAGGGAAAAGCCAACACCAGACTAATGTGATATGTATTAAAAACTAGATACCTAGTAATATGAGCCAACATTTCTCGATAATATAAAGTAGAGAGCAATTATTTTATGATTAATTCAACTGTTAATTTTTCAGCATTTTCAACCAAGATGGAAGAGGAGAATCTGCCTCAAGTCGCCATTCAAACCTTCGAACATTACTACGAACTGCTCGTAACCGGTGAAACCGGAATGATTTCTGAGCAGCTTATTGACCCTGTTGAGTCCCTACCCGATGCAGATGCATTGCCAGATGAGTATGCGTCTCTGGGTGATTCTAATTTAGAAAAAACGGTCGTCATTAAACTCAACGGTGGGTTGGGGACCAGCATGGGGCTTTCAAAAGCTAAGTCGCTGCTACAGGTTAAAGAAGGTCTATCTTTCTTAGACATTATTGCAAAGCAAGCTTTGGCTCAAAAAATGCCGGTTGTTTTGATGAACAGCTTTAGCACCCAAACTGATTCTCTTGAGGTTTTAGGCAAATACTCTGGTCTAAACGGCGATCTAAAGAGTGATTTTTTGCAACATAAAGTCCCTAAAATTCGACAAAGCGATATGGCCCCGGCCGAATATGCGGATAACCCTGCCCTTGAGTGGTGTCCGCCCGGCCACGGCGATATCTACACCGCCTTAATCACCAGCGGCATGCTAGATGATCTTCTAATCGCTGGATTTGAATATGCGTTTGTCTCAAACTCTGACAATCTAGGTGCTGTAGTAGACAATCGGATTTTGGGCTATTTCATCGATCATAAGCTGCCATTTATGATGGAAGTGGCGGACCGGACCCTAGCAGACCGCAAAGGTGGCCATTTGGCCAAACGTTCGGCCGATGGTCAGCTGATTTTACGTGAATCGGCCCAATGCCCTGACGAGGACGTAGATACGTTCCAAAACATCGACATCCACAAATACTTTAATACCAACAACTTGTGGATCAATTTGCGCGCCCTAAAACGAGCAATGGAATCTCGCAACTACGTTTTGGGCTTGCCGATGATTCGCAACAGCAAAACGGTTAACCCGCGCGATAAAGATTCTGACAAAGTTTATCAGTTAGAAACAGCGATGGGCTCAGCCATTGCGGTATTTGAAGGGGCAGGTGCGATGCGTGTGCCACGGACCCGCTTTGCGCCGGTTAAAACCACCGGTGACCTGTTGGCCGTCCGGTCAGATTGCTACAATTTATCGGCCGAAAATCGTATTGTGCCAAACGAAGAGCGCAGTTTGGGTCAGGTCGTCATCAAACTAGATAGCGACCACTACAAATTGATCGACCAAATGGAAGCTGCGTTTCCACACGGCGCACCGTCACTCATCGAAGCAGAAACGCTCGCGATCAACGGCAAATTTGTCTTTGGCAAAGATGTGGTTGTGAAAGGGGATGTCACGCTCAACAATGACAGCGATTCTCCGGTTGAGATCGCAGACGGCACTGTGCTCGAGTAATTTGAAACAAAAAGCCCCATCAAATTTTGAAGAGTTGATGGGGCTTATAAAATTTAGTTTGTATGTTGAACACCAGCTCGCTGGTGTTTTTTATTAATAGAATTGGGGCGCTACAAAGGGAGACAGCGCATAAGCCACGGCCGTAGCAAACGATTCGCTACGCTTCGTCAAACCGGCCGACAGTATTCCAGACGCTCCGCCACGATGTTTGGTATTGGTTTCGTTCACAACGGTATCCATAACAGGGCCAAGTTCCTCCCCGTCACGAACCCGCTGCGCAATAAACTCTGGCAAAGGAATGCGGGCTGAGGAGCCCAAACCGACCCGGCCGTCGCCGTCTACAATCGCAACCCATCCTACCAGCATCATCCCTTCGGGCATGAACATGACACCCCCTTCTAGCCCCACGCCCAAGTCTGCGCCTGTCGCTTGCAAGCTGGCCATCGCCCGATTTTTGGCTCCTTCAATGCATTCAGCATCTGACATCGGCATGTCAGACACACCGCTAGGAACGCTAACCGGCACCAGCTCACAGTTGGGCCATTGCTGGTCAACTTTCATTTTCACCGCTTCAATTTTAGATGGATTAGTAGTCCCTATAGCTATTTTCTTCATCGCTTAATCGTTGAAAACTGACAATCGTTGTTTAGCCGCTTCCATTTTCCCATTCAGAGTCGATATCAAAATCTTTATCCAGCTTTAAGTTGGTGACACCCCCAAAATCGGGACCTTCTTCGGCCGCCAAAAAGCTTGAAAGCAACATTTGGGCAAATTCAAAAAACGCCTGCAAATCTCCGACCCGCTCCAGATAATAGGCGGCCAGCTTTTTCTCTTCATCGGTCAGTTCGCCACCGTCTAACCGCAGTTTTTCAACACTTTGCCCCAATACCTCAAGCGCAGTGCTGACTTCACGCATTTCACGGCCGCTCAAAACGGTACGGATAACGGTCCACAGGTCAGATTCGGCCGTGTAATACTTCTTCCGCTCCCCCTTCATCCAGACCTCGCGCGCCATCCCCCAGCGCTCAATTGAGCGCATGTTCATGCTGACAGACC
>JAHDEN010000195.1 GCA_020628815.1 Chloroflexota bacterium
TGCATCTGCGGCCAAAGCGTTAAGCGATTTTGTTTTTAGCAGAATGTCAACAGAACCTAGTTAGCTGGATGATGGCTGGTTAACAAAAAATCTAACCAGCCATCCAACACAGTTTTCTAATCCTCGATTTCAATCACAGATTGCCGTGTGCGGTTGAGGATTAGTTTGGTTACATCCGGCCGGGAGTAATGACCGGCCGGATCAAAATTTTGTCGCTCTTCGCGCACTTTTTGATGATCGATCACACCGAGCTTAAGCGTCTCCTCACCTACATTTTCATGCGGGTCAATCACCCACTCCCCATCCGGCCCCGCCATGCCAGACCCACCATTGCTGAGCAGATCAGGTGCATTCTTTAAGATCAAATCCACATGCGGCGTATCGGCCGGAAAATCAGATTTACGCATCAGCCCCGACACAGCCACCACGTAAGAACGCCCTTCCAGCGCCATAAAGCGGGTCAAATCTTGCGTGTTGCGCAAATGGCCCGGCCAGACAGAAATATGCAAATCCTCTCCTTGTGCCTGCAAAGCGGCCCGTGGCAACGGCATCCAATTTTCCCAACAATTTAAACCACCTACCGTAAACGCTCCCAACTTATGCGTCACCAACCCATGCCCATCGCCGGGTGACCAAGTTAACCGCTCTTCATAGGTTGGCATCAGTTTCCGATGCACCGATTGGACCGTGCCGCTCTTATCAATGTAGACCAAGGTGCAGTACAAGCTGTGCCCCGCACGGTCTTCCGGCCGTTCGATGGTTCCTAAATAAACGGCCGTTTGTGTTTGTTTAGCCAGCTTGCATAACTCGTCCAAATCCCCCCGTTCAATCGTAACCGCATTGGCCATGTAATGGGCGTGGATCTCTTTTTGTACGGCCGAATTAAAGCGAGCCCCATCTGTTAACTCTACCCAAAACGGGTAGCCGGGAACCAGAGCTTCCCCAAATACGATCAGGTCCACCCCTTTGTCACCGCCATCGGCCGTGAACTGCATCACCTTTTCCATCGTCTTTTGTCGATTGAGCCATACAGGCGCTACCTGCGCCAATCCTATAGTTAGTTGGTCCTGTTTCATCAATTATCTCCTAATTTTAGTACCACGATATTACCCCCGTATTTCAGTTTGTGACATTGGTCATATCAAACAAAAAAGGCGATGAAGATAAACTGAATTTGAACTAACTATTCATGAAAAAATAACCCTCAAATTTTTCGGATCGCTTACCCTAGTGCTTCGCCCAAATTCTTTTGCGAGGATGTTGATTCAAAATGGCGAAGCCTAAAGTGTTTGTCCCGTTTTGAAACCTAGCAATGCTTGTTTGGTCAAACACTAGTATCGATTAGATTTAGCGCCGTTATAAAGCACAAAATTGTAGCTGCGCAAGCTAAAACCGCTTATGTCATCCAGAAATCAAAAAAACTTTCTACAACTGTCTATCGCAACTTTATTCTTATTTCAGTTTTTTTTGATGTTCACCCCATCGGCCGCATCGGGCCTATTAGGCAACATCCGTTTTGAGCCGGAAGCCAAAACCAGGATTCGATACGAAATAAAAATTACGGCCGTCAATGATCGGGTTCTAGACAATCCAATTTGGGTTTCACAATCATGGAACGCACTCGGTATTCAAGACTACGGTGCGGCACAATTACTGATCGATGAATTGGCTCGCGCCCTAGATCGTAACGACCTTGATAAAGCTCAAGCGATTTATTCAGAGCTAGCAGATCAACATTTCTATGACCTCGAAAGCTTCACTTTTGAGATTCAACAGGTCAAAATCACCCGCAACCCAGTTAAGACAAGCGCTCATCATCTGAACAAAAACGTTCTTGCCTTCTGGTCCTCAGACCTCCTCACTGCTCAACAACAATCCTCTAGCCCTACAAAATAAGTTAATTAAAGAGTAAGCACATTTTTTAACTTTGCATATACTCCCATTCATGCTGTCTGGGGCAACAAACAAACTTCAACCAATCTACTTTTTGTGCCTGCTATTCGTCATTTTAGGTGGGATCTACGCCGCGGTATTGCCGATATTTGAAGGGGCCGATGAAATTAGCCACTATCGAGTAGCAGAGTTCATGGCCGAAAACCGCGCGATCCCCCACATCGTGACCGATGGAGAAGAAGTTGGTCATGAATCAGGCCAGCCCCCGCTCTACTACGCGCTGTTAGCCCCTATCATTGGTCCAATTGATCGCTCAGATTTTGACCAAACTGTATGGATGAATCCCCATTTTTTGCACCTGAACAGCAACCATGTGTGGATGCATATGACGGCCGAAGTGGAGACTTGGCGTGGAACAGTTCTAGCGGTGCGGCTCGGCCGGTTTGCGTCTGTCTTGCTCGGTGCCATCACCGTTTGGGCAACATGGGCCACGGCCAGCGCCATCGCCCCAAACAAATCACACGCACAAGAGTTTGCCCTGTTGGCGGCCGGGCTTGTTGCCTTCAACCCACAGTTTTTAGCAATAAGCGGATCGATTAATAACGACAACTTGGTTGTTTTATTTTGCGCCCTCGCCTTATGGCTGGTCATCCGCTGGCGTCAAGCAGACTCAGAATCAGCCGGATTCCCATTTGTCATCGGCCTAGTCACCGGTCTGGCGGTTTTATCAAAAGTCAGCGGGCTCGCCTTTGGCCTCGTAATCGCCTGGGTTTTGATCGGGAAGTGGCGCACCAGCGGCCGGTTTTTACCCGCTTTTAAAGATGGTCTGTTTATATTAGGTGGAGTTTTGCTCACCTGTGGCTGGTGGCTGTGGCGCAATCAAACTTTATACGGCGACCCGCTCGGGCTTGGCGCACTGCGTATCGCCCACTCCGGAACCTATCGAGACATCCCGCTCACCATCAGCCAAACGCTGGCTGAATCACAGCTTATCTTAAAAACATTTTGGCTTTTCCCTGGCAATGGGACACTTTTTGGGCCAGATTGGTTTTATTGGGTCCCCAATTTAGCCTGCGCATTGGGACTTATTGCGCTGATCGGGTCAACGGCTAAAAACCGATCGGCCGATTTTAAATTAGTGGCCCTGCTGTGGGTTTGGCTCGTCACCGTAACCGCCCTGCTTTTTTATTGGATTAGCACCGTCGGGGCCACGTCTCAAGGTCGGCTGCTGTATCCGGCCATGAGCGCTTTTAGCATTCTCGTCCTCACCGGTTTGTGGCAGATGGGGATGTTCGGCCGCTGGCTGGCCCGTGGCCTCATCGTATTTCTAGCGGGATTTGCGATCGCCACCCCATTCTTTGTTACGTTGCCCGCCTTTAGCCATCCCCCCACACTTGCGGCCGATGCTGAGATACCTAACCGTTTTGGCGAACCGGCTTTGGCGCCAGGGATAGACCTTTTAGGGCACGAAATTATCGACCGGAATCTTAGTATCGGGGATCAACCCCGCATAAAGCTATTCTGGCAGGCAACCGCCCCGATTTCTGAAAGCTACTTTGTCACCGTTCACTTTGTCGATTCGGCCGGAACAGAAGTCGCCCGATACGAAGGGTATCCGGCCGCTGGTCGCTACCCGACAAACCTATGGTCCCCGTCAACCCGGTTCGTAGAAGAGGTGACCCTGCAGCCAATAACGCCAAATGCGGTTGGTGGCTTAGCCACCTATTGGGTTGATTTAACAAAATGGGATGGATCGATTGCAACCGACGCAAAGCCGTTGGCGTTGCAATCAAAAATCCGCCTAAATGCAGACATTGCTCAAGAGCCCGAAACAGCAGCCGAAGTTACATTTGGATCATTAGCAAAACTTGATGGGTATGGCGTGGAACAAACTGCAGACCAATTGGTGGTTACGCTTAACTGGCAAGCGCTTGAGCAAAACCCAACCGCGTACACAGTTTTTGCCCATCTTATCGACCAGTCTGGCGAGTTAAAAGCCCAAGGAGACTCTGTTCCGCGCAGTGGCAGCTACCCTACAAATTACTGGGAATCGGCCGAAAAAATACAAGACCAGCATTTCATTCCCATTGAATCATTATCCGAAGGGACTTATACTATCGCTGTAGGCTTTTACGATCCCATTTCAGGCACTCGCCTAGCCACTTCAGATCAAACTGATAGTTACTCATTTTTTGTGAAAATCAAGAAATAAGTTAATTTTCACCTTTCGAGCGATTGATTTTTCAACAACTTAATTGGTAGAGTGGTGCAATGGCAGATTGAATAGAGCTTTAGTACTAATTCATATAACCCGCAAGATTTTTTATTTAATATTCACTCTATTATTTTTTATTTTTATTTATTAGGATCAAGTCCAGGTTAGCTCATGTCGCTTACGTCAGCTATGCAATTATCTCATGTACAATAATTTTTATAACAAGGGTCAAAGTTTAATCGAATATGCCTTAATTTTAACGGGGATGGCTATGCTCATCATCGCAGGTATGCTCATTTATCGTCAAGAAGTTCTGCAACTTTACAACGATGTAAAAGTTCTCTGGTAGGGTCCCTACATCCACTAGCGCACTTCCCCACCTATTTTTCTGATCAATCTTTCGCAATTATCAAATTGCGATTACTATAAAAGCAACATATAACCCTCTTTTTGCGTAGAAGGAGGGTATGTTGCGCCTGCAATTCCTACCCCACCAACCACAATTGATTAGGCAAAAAATAAAAATTGGAGATTGAATGAAAAACAAACAAATTCTAGCACTATCCTTCACACTGGCTCTATTGCTGTTATCCGGCTGCTTTTCCGGATCAGAACCCCCGGCCGAAGCGCCAACTGAAGCCCCGGTTCAAGAAACGATTGTCGAGGAGCAAGCCGTTGAGCCGACAGCCATCCCTACCGAAATTATCGAGCCAACAGCCACCCCAGAGCCGGTTGCGACTGAAGTAGTAGAGGAGGAAGCAGAAGTTGAGACTGAAATGGCTGAGGAGCCAGAAGAAACTGCTGATAATGGCACAGAGCCCGGATACGCGACAAACCCATCTGGCACCTTTGTGATTACCATTTATGAAGATGGCTCTCGATTATTTGAAGTACCAGACAGCGGCTTCTCGATTGAATTTTCAGATGAGTATGAAGCGGTTGACCCGGCCGACAATGAGATGTTGCAAGCAACGATAGAAGACGCACTATCAAGCAATTTGTTCTCTGGCCCAGTCATGGCCCAACTGGCCGCTTCTGGCATTAAGCTTTATGCGGTTAACCTGTCTATCGACTCTCTCGAAGCCACCAACCCCGGTTCGATCAACATCATCCGACAAGAGCTACCGATCGAGTTAACACTAGAGCAACTGGTTACGATCAATGACACCCAATTGGGTGATATTCTTGATATGACCAGCGATATCACTATTTCTGAAACGATGCTGGGTGATCATACGGCCGCAATTTTTGAATACACGGCCAACATCCCCAACGCAACGGGGCAGCTGGTTGAGCAGGCTAATCGTCAGTATTTCTTGATGGATCCAGACGATCCAAAAGTTGCCTACATCATCACCGCTGCGGTCTCGGCCGAAAGCCTAGACGAGATTAGCGACAGTCTGTACCAGACGGCCGAAACCTTCCGACTACTCGACAATTAAAAATTAAACCAAAAGCACTCTATCAACATTACGTTGATAGACAATGATCGCCTAAAACACAGCTATATAATTCATAGCTGTGTTTTGGCGTTTAACTTTGGCACAACGATGGAAGTTTATGCACTTATTTATCAGCCCTAAGTGACGAGGACCCATGAATAATATTGAACCGATGGAGCAACCAGAAGACAGCCGTTTGTTAACCAGACTTTGGGATTGGATCGACATTACGACCATTATTGTCGTCTTTCTTTTTCTATATTTGGCTGCCTCTTTAGCCGCATTTTTCCTTTCTGGCGCACGCATTGATCTTACAACCGGAGATTTTTCTTCAGAAGGGGATCCCTTTCTGCTGTTGGTGTACAGCTTAATGGGGACGCTCATCGCCATGTTAGTCCCCTATTTTTTGATGAACCTGTTCCGCAAACGGCACAGTTTGGCAAAATTGGGATTTACCCCGTTAACAAATGGATGGGGCTGGACGTCTGTCTGGTTAGGCATTGGCGCCGCTGTGATCCGAATCGGGATCGGTGCGGGGTTGCTTGAACTATTTCCCTTTTTAGCTGAAGGGGCCGAAGATTTAAGCGAAATGTTCTCGTTTGATGTGACCTGGCAGGCTGTGGTTACAGGCCTTTTGGCCTCGTTTGTTGTTCCGGTTTATGAAGAGATCTTTTTCCGGGGCTTGATCCACAACGGGCTGGCGAACCGCTTGGGTGTGTGGGGGGCGATTATCGTTAGCTCCGCTATTTTTGGCCTCTTCCATGGCTTTCCGATCCAAATTATCACCGCATTTTTGTTGGGCCTTGTGCTGGGATGGCTGTATGAAAAGACAAACAGCCTGTGGGCGCCAACCATTTGCCACGTTGTAAACAACGGTCTGGCCATGGGGCTAAGCCTACTCAGTCTCTTCTTTGGTTGGGAGATGTAAAATGCAGTACGCGGCCGATTAAGGCGTATTGCCGGCCGCCCCTTTTTCGCTCATCCACCAAACTGACTCCCCGTCAGAGACAAGTTCGATTGAACCATGGACATCGGTTCGTAGAACTTTAGCCCCACGCTGCTGAACCCGTGCTAAAACATCTGGATGCGGGTGGCCAAAGCGGTTATCAGCCCCGGCCGAAACAATGACAAGCTGGGGCTTAACTACGTCCAAAAAGCGATCGCTGCTGGCGTTATTGGCCCCATGATGCCCGGCTTTATAAATTTCAGCCTGCAGTGGCACATTGGCGGCTAGCATCGCGTTTTCCCCTGCGACCTCGGCATCGCCCGTCAACAGTAGCCGAGTTTCCCCATAAACCAATCTGATAGAAAGGGAATTATCGTTCCGGCCGTCTTCGAGCAAAGTTGGACCGGGGTGCAACACCTCGACCTGAACCCCATCCCCAATCACAAGGGTATCACCCGCTGTCGGCCGAACAATTTCAGCCCCGCTTTCTATCGCTCGCTCAAGCAGTTCAACATAAGGGCCACCCACACCATCCTCGGCCGTAGGATAAGCGACCAAAAGTTGATCAAACCGGTATCGATCAAACAAATCGGGCAGTCCGGTCACATGGTCCGCATCTGGATGGGTCACAATCAGCAGATCGATTTCTCTATCCCACAATGGCAACGTTTGCCCCAAATGTTGCTTCATCAGGACCGGGAAATTCCCCCCGTCAATCAAGATCTGTCGGCCGGACGGGGTTTGAATCAATGTGGCATCCCCTTGCCCCACATCAAAAAAATGAACGTGCAGATTGCCATCCGGCCGATTAGCTCCCCATTGCGTTCCCAGAGCGAGCGCAATCACACTCCCGCCAATCGCCACACGCTGCCCCACATTTTTTCGCAACCAAACAATCCACGTTGTCCTAAATTCCAGCTCTTGTTGCGCAAACCATGTTAAGCCAAAAATCAGCGCATACACGTTGATCAGCGCATTCAGCGAAAACGGGATCTCGACGGCCGCAAAAGGGACCTGAGCCAAAGCCCGGGCTATCCGAATGGTGTAGGTCAGGAAAACCCAAACGACCGATCCCAAAACGGTGGCCAGCCCCGGCAGTAGAAACGAAGCGATCAACATTAATCCCCCCCAAACCATAATGAGCGGCTGGACGGGCAACACAAACCCATTGGCCAAAATGCTGATCAGCGACAGGTGGCTAAAGTAAAACAAGATGAGGGGGAGGGTTAAAACCTGGGCCGCCAGCGTCACTAAAATCGCATCACTAATCACCTGGATAATGACACGAGCAGTTGCGTTGGGCAGTCGGTTTTTTAGCCACTCGTACACCGTTTGCGTCAGCGGCCGGGCAAAAAGCATCAGGCTAAGCGTAGCCACAAAACTTAGCTGAAAGCCGATGTCCCACAAATCATTTGGATTCCATATCGTCATCATCCACGCGGCAAAAAACAAAATCGGGATCGATGCGTTGCGTCGGCCGATATATTTGGTTGTCACCACGTAAATCCCACCCATGATCGCAGCCCGCACAACTGACGGATCAGCCCCAACAAGCAGCGTGAATGCAAAAATCCCCAACAGCGTGGCGGTTACGGCCCCATGCCTGCCAAAAAGTGGATCAAAAATCGACAGAAAGATGGTCGAAATAATGGCGATATTAAATCCAGACACGACCACGATATGGGTAATGCCTACGGTTCTAAAATCATCATCAATCTGCTCTGGCATTGAATGGTCAACGCCCAACAAAATACCGCTAAGCAAACCGGATTCAGGGGCCGGAACATGCCGGTTGATCGCCTGTTGAACCTGTCCTTTAACCTGCAACAAACTGCCATAAAAGCGGTTGCCATAGCCCGGCTGGCTCTCTCGAATACGTGGGAAGCTCATCACCCCGTAAACGTCCTGCCGAGCCAAATAGGCTTTGTAGCTAAATTCGGCCGTCTCGAATGGGGTCTCAAGATCACCAGTAAAGGTTAAGCGGGTGCCGTAATCAAAAATCGGGAACCGAGGGGTGCGCAACAGAATCTTCCCATCCACGTCGTGCAGGCTCCCATCAGCCAATTTTATTTGCTCAACTTCAACTGTTAAATTGATGGTTCGGTCGCGGATGTCGGGCTCTTCGATAACCAAACCGGTTAGCGTAACCCCTTTTTGATCGACAAAGCTGGCGATGTGTCCCCCATCGATCAAGGGCTGCTGCCAAATCATGCGGGCGCCGCCCAAGAAGAATGTAGCCGCGTAAGCGAAATACAGCGCGTATTTGCGCAGTTCCGGCCGGAAAAGCAGCGGAATAGCGGCCGCCAGCAGACAAAGGCCGGGTAAGGCCCACCAGTCTATTTTCAAATTGGTTATCGATCCGAGCCAGATCCCCCCGATCCAAAGTAGGGTAAGTAGGATGATGTGCATGTAGCTTTTGAATGATGATAGCTTATTTTGGTGCGGAAATTTTAGGAGGGAATGCAGCCACAAGCAAGCCGAATTTAATGAGTGTGTGAACAAACATCGCTTTTAGTTACAGAAGGTAATCTAAAGTACAAAAAGAACGGCTGACTCGACTAAACTCTTTATGAAGATTATTTTAACCAACTCCTTTTCAAGGCTAAAATCAGATCAATGATCTTATCTCCTCCCAAAAAACTTATGCACAAACATTTTCCAGCGTTCAACTTTTTATCGATTGTTCTATTTGTTATTTTTGGATTGGCTGTGTTCGGGCCAACTGAGTTGCTCTTTGCCGCAGATCTAGCCGTGGGCGAACCGGTGCCAGAAATTAGCTGCACCAACGGCATGGCCGCCACGGTGTTTGCCGAAAATCTCTCTCAGCCTGACGGCCTAGCCATCGACTCGGCCGGGAATCTGTACGTGGCCGAGGAAGTTGCCGGGCAAATTACGCAGATCGGTGCTGATGGAAGCAAAACGGTCATCATGAGCGGGCTAAGTTTCCCCGAGGGGATTGCGTTTGATGCTGACGATAATCTGTACGTTGTAGAAGATATTATCAACGGCGGGTCGCTGATTAAGCGAACACCGGCCGGTGTTGAAACGGTAATCGACAACACGATGAGCAGCCCAGAAGGGGTGGCGATTGGCGCAGATGGGACGATTTACGTCACCGCTTCAGATGCTGAAAAGGCGGCCGGAACCGAGTTAACCCCCGATAACGTCTCTGATTTCAGAACCTATTTGTATGCCTTTGCCCCAACCGAACCGTTCACCCGCACCACCCTGCTCGACATCGCCCCCGACTTTGACATTAATCTTGTGGCCGGGACCGCCAGCGTTGATCAGCCAAGCTTTGCCGGTGTCACCATCGGTCCAGACAATATGATCTATGTCACCAGCGAATCATCCGGCATTACAGTCACAAACACGGTCGATGTCGGCTTTCCCTTTGGAGAGATCGATGTAACCATCTCATCTGATAAAGGTGTGTTCAAAGTCGATCCTGCGGCCGCACCCGCTACAACCGCCCCACCTCCCTTTGTTACAGGCCTGATCGTGCCAGAAGGGCTGCGCTTCTCGAACGCTGGCTATCCGCTATTGATTGTGGAAGAAGGGGTTACCGGCGGTGATCCGGCCCTAGGGCAAGATGTTGGCAAGCTGATCGCGGCCGATGCAAGCGGTGCCACAACTGAATTGTGTATCGGATTTAAAGCGTTGGAAGATGTGGTTATGGGAGCAGATGGTGCTATTTACGTTTCTGAAGACACAACCAATCGGGTGATTAAACTGATGACGGAAGGGCCAACGGCCGAAACGCCAACACCAATCCCGACAGTAACCCCTGTGGCAAGCCCCACCCCCGTTGCGCCAAGTGAGCTAGACAACCTCATTTTTATCCCGATCGGCTTTAGATAGAGCTGGGGAAAATCACGCTGTCTCGGCCGGCCAAACGGGACTGCACATGCTCAACCACAATGTCTAAATGATCTTCTCGATTGACAAAATTTAGGTCTTGAGACGGAATAGTCACTACCGGGCATAGGTCAAAACTGGCGATCCAATCTTTGTAAAAACGATCTAGGGTTGCCAAATAATCGGCCGTAATGCCCGCTTCCATCTCCCGGCCGCGCTGCTGAATGCGCGAAATAAGCGTATCAACGGGGCAATCTAAATAAAGCAACAGATCAGGTTTAGGCAGACCGGCGATAACCAGCTTGTAGACCGATTGATACGCTTCATAATCACGGTCCGACATCGTCCCCATCTCATTGAGAACCCGTGCAAAAATATGCGCATCTTCGTAAATGCTGCGATCAGAAATCGCTGATTGCGGGTGGTTAAACAGCAGCTTGTGCTGCTCAGCCCGATGCCCCAAAAAGAAGATCTGCAAATGAAAGCCCCAGCGAGCC
>JAHDEN010000196.1 GCA_020628815.1 Chloroflexota bacterium
CGTCGAGCAGGCCGCCTTCTTGCTCTTCGGTAATCTGCGACATCGTCCAAATCGGCACGATGAGGTTGAGCGACTTCATATAGTCTTCGTCGCAGTAGCGGTCTAAGTCGTGTACAACGTCTACGTCGTACCCTTCATTGCGTAAGATTCCGGCGAACAGGTTGGCGCAGTCTTCTGGCTCGTGGCCGTCCCAACCGCCCCAATTGATAAGTGCTTTTTTGTTGTTGGTCATAATGGTTGGAAGGGTACTTTTTTTTTGAAAGTTGGCAAATTTTAAATGAGGTCAAACGATTTAATCAGGCTGATAACGCTGTGATCACGCAGTTTATATATATTGAGGCGGTCATAGCCGATCAGTCCTAGTCAAGGCGATTGGTACATGGCGGTGATGAAGAAAAATGTAGGCGATTTTGATCTAACCGTATCATTATCGTGGAGGAATTATCCTTTTATGAAATTTTCATTGGCTGCTCGAGTAATTCAGAAGAGTTGTTCACGATTGGCTCACGCTAACACAGTACTATACGTACACCTGATGATTGACAAACTGAAACGAGTTAAAAAAGGAGAAAGTGTTATGTTAGCTCGAATTAACACCTTATGGTGTGCTCTATTGCCTCAGAGGGTTTGAAACAGTGGTAGTCGCAGTCGCGATTAACACCCTACTAACTACATAAATAACCCCGGCCGAGGCTCCTACATGCCTTGGTTGGGGTTTTAATTTTATGCATTGGCGCTGCGGGATAGCGCCCTCAAGCTTTAGTTGAGAAAATATCCGCACCATTGAACACCAGCCGCAACAGACGGCCGGAAACAATCACCACACCTATCTTGAGCCGAGACGATTGTTTCCATTGATGATCACAGACACTAGATTTATGTGCTACACCCGGCCGATACTTTGGAAGAGTAACAGCTAGGGTGAGTCATACCAGTAGGGGAAAAAGTTATGACAACCGAACCAATATTTTTTGCAATGGAAGATGGCCAACTTGATGTGGCCACATTGATTGGAATCATAAACGATTTTGTTGAAGAAATTAACCCAGAAGGTGAAGAGGGGGGTGAATTTAATTCACACATCACTGCGTTAAAGTCTTTAAGCCGTTACCTAGGGAAGAATCTGTACGTGAAGCTAATTACCAGCTTCGATGGATCCGATTATCCGGTGACTTTTAATCAAGATGTGCTTTTGCGTAAAGCAACCCAAGATTTCTTGATGATCCGTCGTTCATATTTAGAGGCAAGTTCGGATTCATTAAAAGCAAATCAAACCGCACAGGATGTGCGAACCTTGATCCGGGCTATGGCCCTTTCAGCCTTCACACCGGCCATTGCTCCATTTTTTGCTGATGTCTTTCACGAAGTAGCCCCTAAAGCAATTACCTACCAAGCTCACCGTTTTGAAATTCGGATTGTTCCTTACTCTTCAGTTCTTTTTATTGGGTATCCGGCCACCTTGCAGGTAACCGATGATTTTCCAGATTTTGTAGATGGGGAAAGCAAGCTTGATGCTAAATATATTGCGATTGCTCATGAGGTTGGACACAAGGTTTTTAATCATGGCTATTTCAAGATTAACGATCGGGATGTCCCTATTGAGAGCTATTTGCGGGCACGCATTAAGAACAGCTTGGCTAAGGCCGGCACTAGTGTTGATCTGATCGAATGGGCAGACTCAAAGATTGAGGAGCTGTTTGCAGATGCATATGGAGGCTTTGTAGATGGGCCGGTTTCGGTCCTTGGATTTCAGGCACAGATGCATCGCTCACGCCCGGCCGGAATTACCGAACGAAACCATCGCTATCTGTATACACCGCTTCGGCCGCTGGTACAAGCCAAAGTATTACGTGCTTTAAAACAGCCGAACGAAGCCTGGATAGTAACCGCCCTAGATTTGTTAGATGAGATTTGGCGAGATTGGGTGCTTAACAACTGGCGGTATTGGCTTAGAGTACAGTGGCCCGAATTGGCTGTAGGTAATTCTATTCATCCACTATCAAATGTTGATTTGATAGAAGGGGCCAGCTATCCGATGGGTAGCCAAAAAATGATCGGCCACGCTTTGCTAAAGGTCCTAGACTCAGTTCTACAAGAATTTGTTGATCTATTTGATATGATGAATTCGAGCCGTAGGGCTGTTGATGTGTCTGGAGCAGATCAAGAGACCCTAGGTGCCCTGTTGCACAACCGTTTTAGCCAGCAGGCGGGCGAGCATTTTAGGGGAGGACTAGGTGCAGTTGAGACGGGTGATGGATCTAGAAAACCACCCCCAAGCAGTCAGGTCAAGCAGATATTGCAAGAGATTTTGCTGTCTAAAGGGCTAAACCTAAACGATCTATTTGTGGGCCCTGATGCACCAACTGCTATTGAATTTGTTGAGTCTATCGTTGGAAACGCCCAAGTTTCAGGTGCAGCTAAGCAAAAATTTGCAGATGCTTTAGAAGCAGGCAACCGGGAAAGCAATGATCTTAAAGAGTTTGTTGAGCTTCTTACTAACCGGCACGACCGTGGTGAGTTAGATGTGAATGAAGTCAACCTGCTCTTGCACCTAATTAAAAGTGAAGGGGCAATTACCCCCGGGCAAATTGATGAGATTGTTGAACGCCAACTACTGCGCGGTTGGTCTGATGAAGGCCCAGTTACCGGGCACGGCGGGATTTAATTGTTAGATAGACGTGATTCCACTTGTTCTAAAAGCTGATAATGCTCAAGATGCTCTGCAACCTGTTTTGCTTTCCTCCAATATTTGTTCGCTTTTTGAGAGTCATTCAGACTAGCATGTATATCTCCTAATTGCCTTAAAGCAAAGCCGTATCCAAGCCGGTCTTCAATTTTTTCATAAATCTCTATTGTTTGAGTTGAAATTCGCTTAGCTAAACCTGTTTCTCCTTTTGCTAAATAAATTACACTTAAAGAGTGTAATAATAAAGCGTTTATTCTTAATAACCCAAATTGGTTTGCTAGATTGATTCCCTGTTGGGCCCACATTTCTGCCGAATCGAGATCACCTGTTTTCACATAAACTAAAACCAGCAAATATATGCAAGACACCTTTTCGCTATTTGCATTTAATGAATCGCATTTTTCTATACTTTGGTTAGCATATTTAGCTGCAGATACAAAATCCCCATTTTTTAAGGCTAAATTCGACTTTAAGCGAAGTGCAGAAATCTTTTCAAAATCATCTTCATGATTACTTAGCAAGGACAAGCTTTCATTTGCAATGTCCTGTGCCCTGTCAATCTCTTTGTCAATTTCATAATAAAGCCAGCCCTGTAAATTTTTTGCTTTTACCAGATTAGATACATCTTCAAGATTTTCGAAAATTCTAATGCTTTCATTTAATAACGATAAAGATTTTTGATACTCCCCTTGGTCAAATAAAATGTAGCTCTGTAGATAACGGATTTGGGCTACTGATTTTTCTTCTTCAGCTTGGTATGCCAAACTTAGACTTGATTCCAATTTATCCCAAGCCAAATTGTATGCACTTTGTTCAAGCATAATTTTTGACCATTCAATAAAAACTCTGATTTTTAAATTGAGATTTTCTGATTTTCTTGTGGCACATTCAGCTAAAGAATAGATTTTATCTGCATCGAAAAACCGGCCGAATCTAAACCACGACTCATGCAGTAAATCGGTAAATTTCAAAACCTGCTCCCAGCCTTCAAGCTCTTCGAGACTCAAAATGGTAGCCAGTAGGTTGTCCCACTCTGGTGTTAGAGCCTCATAGTTTAAGGCATGCTCTTGTGCAAAGGTAAGGTAGTACTCAACCAACCGTTTCTGAGTTTTCTTTTTATCCTTCAGTTTTTCAAGAGCAAAATCTGCCAGCAACGGGTGCTGCCTGAAGCGTTGACCTTCCCCATCCCATTTCATGAGGGAAAGAGCAGCTAAATCATGTAGGTTGTCTTCTGTTTCAAACTGATCGGTTTCAACAAGTGAATCGGCTGCTTCCAAAGAAAACGACCGCCCTTCAAAGATCCCGACATTGGAAAATAAAGTTTGTAGAGGCTGATTCAAAATCTCCCAGCTTACTTCAAAGGTTGCTCGCACCCCCATCCCGCTTGCGACCCCTGCTGCTTTGAGCCCCAATCGATGTTGAGCATCTTTGAGCCGCTCGAGCATGCGTTCAAGCGGCACCCCTTTTCTAGACCTCAAAACTTGAGCCGTTATTTCAACCGCGAGGGGCAAATATTCAAGCAGGTCGCAAATCTCTTTCGCCGTTTCATTATCGGCTAAATCTGTGTCATTTAAGATCTTTCCCATGAGCTGCAGGCTGGTCTCTTGGTTAAGCTCTGCGACATCGATGAAATGGCTCATGGCAGCCCCCACTTCACGGTCGCGGGTGGTCACCAGCATGCGGACCTTTTCACCCGTCTGCTTAAACAGCTCAAGATCAGCATCCCCCTCTGCGTTGTCGAGTACGACGAGCACTTGTTTGTCGGCTAACGTATTGCGCACCGCAATCGCCAAGTTGTTGAGGTCAGAGAGGGCACTGAAGTCCCGGCCGAACGCCTGCCCCCATAGCTTCAAAATATTCTCTTCAGAACTGTCTTTGAGGCTTCCCCATAAAATGCCGTCTGGGAATGCCTCTCTCAACTGGTGTGCCGTTACAGAAGCGAGAGTGGTTTTGCCGATGCCCCCCATTCCGATAAGGGCAACTGTCTTGTGATCTGAGTTGGTCAGCAGGTCGACGAGGGTGGCTGTTTCAACATCTCGGCCGGTAAAGTAGTCGGGTACGGCCGGGGCCATAAATGGGGTAGGCAGGTCCGGCTCGATTGTGGTTAGTGGGGTGCCAATCTCTCCCTTTTCGATTTGGTTTAGCAGGGCAAAGGTTTCATTTTTAGGTGATATTGCGAGCCGATCGGCCAAAATTTCTTCAAGCTGATCAAACGCTGCAATCGCCTCTTCACGTTGGCCGGAATATGCACAGGCCTGCATTAGCTGAAATGTGGCGCTTTCACGCAATGGGTCAAGGGTTAGCTGGCGGCGTGCAGATTCAATGGCGGCTGGGTAGTCCATGTGTCCAAGCCTGCCGTCAGTTAGCTGATGCAACACGTCCAGGGCGGCATTTCGTATCCGTACTCTTTCACTGCTTAACCATTTATCCGACTCATCGCTTAACATCGAAAAGTCTGGAACTAAATCTCCTGAAAATAGTTTTTCGGCCGCTTCTAGTTTCCCAAATTCGTAAGCATCAAAAAATTCCTGTGCATCTAAGAATATTTTAGCATCCCAGTTTAATTGTATTGAATGGTCATCAACATGAAAAAATTCTTCCCCTATTGGCTTAATTAGCTGAGCAATCGCCTGTCTTAAATTGACCTGCTGCTTTTTCTCATCTTTGTTTGGCCAAAAGAAATTAGCCAAAAAAGCACGCGAGGCACCATCTTTATTCAAAGCCAGATAGATCAAAAGCTCTTTTGATCGGACTGTTCGAAATTTCTCGAATTCGGTACCGGTAACGTCGACTATGAATGATCCTAATAACTGTAGCTTTAAATACGAAATTTTCATTGAAAAGTGCAAGCAAGATAGGCAGTAAGCGGCCGACCTTGGCAAAACAGAGGGCTGATTCTATGTGGTTGGAGACGAAAGGGGGTACTGCTTTTCGCGTTATCAAATAGACCAAATTGGATCACGCTGTGATAACGCCCTTATTGTAATCTTGTAAATGAAATTAACAAGGGTTTGAGAATTCTTGCAAGCCGGTACCGCGCTTTTTCCGGGGAATTCCATCTCATATGCCCTCTTTTTATTCCCCCTAGATAAACAGGAGAAAACTGTGATGAAAACCTTGAAAATTAATAAAAAAATCGCTGCTGTCGGCCTTGCACTAATGCTACTTTTTGGTTCAGGTGTGGCCGGGTCATTACTTGGCCTTAACACCGTAACGACTACATACGCTTGTGGGCATGGTGCTGGTGGCGGTTGCTAATTTAGCGTAAGAGGGATGTACATGAGAAAGGATCGGTTTCTGACCGGTCCTTTTTGTTTCTAACCCAAGCTTTATTGAACCGACATCGGGGTTAGACATCCTCTGCTGTTAAGCCTTTGATGATCTTTTTAAGCCTAGAGCTGTCTACAAACTGAGATTGATTTTTAAACCCGTCTAACGCCCAGTTAAAATAATCAAGAGCTTTTGTTTGATCCCCTAACCCGGAATAAGTGTGCCCAAAATTTTCCCATACATGATACAAACTCAATCGGTTGCCACTATCTTTAAAGATCTGTTCAGCTTTTTCGCTAAAGCTTAAGGCTTTTGAATAATTGGATAGCGTGCGGTGGGCGATTCCTAAGTTCATCAGGTTAGTGGCAAGTAAATATCCCCCCTCACCCTGAGATTCCCCAAGGTTCAGCGCTGTCTCTAATACAGATATGGCGTCAGTCGGTTTGCCTAATTCGTTGTATAGAAAGCCTAGATTCACCAGTCCGTTAATTAGCCCAAACTCATCTTTTGTTCTTCGCCATATGTTGCAGGCTGTTTGAACGTGCTGCTTAGCACGATCGTAATCTTTGGTATAGGTGTATAACAGCCCAAGATGGTTGTTGGTATGCGCTTGCCCATGCTCATAGCCATGCTTGTCAAAAATCGACAAGGCGTGCTGATTTAGAATTTCCGACCGACAATAATGCCCCTGTAAAGTGAAACTGTGTCCTAGGTTAGAGCAAGCCCGTGCTTCTTCGATTGGATTCTTGGCCTTTTTTGCCAGCCTAATGACCTTTCTATAGTTTTGTTTGAGTTCGGTTGTTTTGCCCATCCTTTGCAAAATCCGGCCGCGCAAATTAGCCATTTCAAGGGCCCCATGATCGTCTGATAATCTTTTGGAAACCTCAAGTGCCTTTTCAATAGTTTGTAGCCAGTTGCCCCACTGTTTTCGCCGCTCCACATAGCTGCTGAGCACTAAGATCATGTTTTTAACCAGAGGCCAAAATGGATCATGATCTAATCCCAACTGAATCATCTTTAAAAGCGCCTCTTTTTCTCTGTCAAACTCACCTGTTGCTAGGGCGTCTACCAGTTGGTTTCCTTGCCAATTTTGCAAGGCCGAGCCCAATTGCTTTTCAAACAGACTTGATTCAGCATTCACACCGCTATCTTGCGCTTGCCAACGCACAACCTCGTTTAATAAAAATGTTTCTGTTAAACGATGGAGGTAATAGCGTGGTTGCTCGGAATTGACTGAAAATTCAACCATAGACAAGCGGCGCAAATTGTTCAAGGCTGAGATCACGTTGTTCCTTGGTAGTTGTGATTTGTTCTCAATTTGCTGTAAGGTCCCATTTGGGGCTAATGGTAACGAGATCAGTACCTGTTGGCTTTGCTCATCAAGCATATTCCATGCTTGCCAGAAAATATATTTGTACAAGTCTTCAGCACTTTCACCTTTAGCCAAAATTAAATCTTGTAAAATCTGCTCAATCGGCAAATAATTAGATTGTCCAAGAACCATTTTGAGAGCCAGCGGATTTCCCCCAATAGTCTTAAAAACATCCCTAAGGGCCTCGTCTGAAACATGTTTTAAGGTCACAATGTTTTGCACCTTGGCTTCGTGACGTAAGAAGCTAATTGTGTTTGCTTGACTTAACTCAGACAGATTCTCGCAATAAACGTCTGTTTGATGCTGCAGGCTCATACGGTTTGTGATAATAAATTTTGATGGTTGGCTTAAAAAGCGAATGAGCGGGAGAACCTCTTGATAATCTTCAACCGTTTCAAGGTTATCAACCACCACGAGGGTTGGATGATCGTCTAAAATTTCTTTGAGAGCCTGTTTTTTGGCTTGGTAATTAGTGGTGGGATACGCTCCCTTTGCAAGCTGGGCCAAAAGACTGTCGAGCAATCCTTCACTATTTAGGGCGGGCTTGTGTGTTGGCTGAATTCCCTCGCCCGAAACGTACTCGACCTGTTTTGCACTGACCCATGCAATGTCTGCAAAGCGTGTTGAATCCAAAGTTGTATGGACGATTTTATGGGAGAGGGATGTTTTCCCTAATCCGCCCATTCCCTCAATTGAGATGATCCACGGCCGGGATGGCACGTTTAGCTGTTTTATAAGGCGATTGTGAATTTCGCTAATGCCAAATAGCTTTTGATCTGGAAGGATGTCAAGCCGTGCAATTATCATCTGCCGATCTGATCGTGAAAATCGAACAGGTGGGTTTTTTGGAGCTAACTCGGCTAAATTTCCATCAATAATTTGACGGGCTAGCTCAATGGTCTTCGGCTCAAGGTCAAATTCGCCTTCATCTGCCCTCTCAGTTTTGAATTGGTTGAAATGACGGAGTGCCTGGTTAGGCGAATGGGCTAATGCTGTAGCTTGCATGAGCTGGCGTAGACCATTTTCGTTATAAGGGTCGAGACGTAGCTGATGCTGTGCCAAGGTCTGGGCCAAATCATAATTTGCTACATGTAGTTGTTTATCGGTCAGTGTTTCAAGGCCTAAGAGGCAATCAGCCATTAAGCCACGCCGTAGATTATTTAGCCAATTCTCAAAGTTTGGTGAGTCAAAAATGAGATCGCCCGCAATTTCCCCCACAAACAGATCGGCCGCACTTGCAAAACGCTTGGTTTTTAAGACCCCTTGTAGCGAATAGACATCACACGTTAGTTGATCTTTGTTTAGGCCTATGTTGTTCTTTGACGCAATTAGTCTTTCTTTCTTGTCTTTATCATTAAGTGACTCCCGCAAGTGCTTCAGTGTGGCTCGAAGGTTAGTCTTCCCGGTGGCTGTAGATTTGTCTGGCCAAAATAATGTTGCCAAAGACTCCCGACTATGGGTTTTTTTAGGATGCAGGCATAGATAGAGCAGCAATCCTTGAACGTTTTTTGATTTAAACTTGGTAATCGCCTTTCCACCTAAATATACCTCGAATGTCCCGAGGAATTTTAGATCTAAACGGACCATGGTATCAATTATAAGCATGTATCTAGATACGACCAACTGATAATTGCCTAGCAGAAAATCTGCTCAAAATGGGTCAACCTGCTAAACTTCCAACATGCCAGAAATAATCAACCTCGACCTCAGCTTCCAAGGTGTCCTCAACACCATCGGCACCTACGTCATCAAAAGTGAAACCGGCCTCGCCATGATCGAAACCGGCCCCGCCTCATGCCTTGACACCGCACAAGCCGAGCTTGCCAAACACGGCCTATCAGTCAGCGATATCAAGCACGTTTTGGTGACCCACATCCACTTTGACCACGCAGGCGCGGCCGGGTGGTGGGCTTCGCAAGGGGCGCACATTTACGTGCACCATGTAGGGGCCAAGCACATGATAGACCCGACCAAGCTGGTTGCCAGTGCCACCCGCATTTACGGTGATGCGATGGACACAATGTGGGGGCCGTTGCTCCCTATCGACCCAAAAAATTTAACCGAGCTGCATGAGGGCGACGTGATTACCGTTGGGGATCTAGAGTTCGAATGCTTAGATACGCCGGGCCACGCCACACACCATATGGCTTATCGGTTGGGCAACCGCTGTTTTTCTGGCGACGTGGGGGGGACGCGGCTCAAAAACCGGCCGCTCATCGACATCCCGGCCGCACCGCCAGAGTTTAATCTGCCCGTTTGGCTCGAGTCGGTTCAGCGTCTAAAAGATTATCACTTTGAAGAGCTCTACCCAACACATTTTGGGGGGATTATCGGAGCCGAAAATGTGGAAGCGCATCTAACAGAGCTACAAGGTTTTATACCCAGCATGGCAGGCCTGATCAAAGATGAAATGCTGGCAGGGGCTGACCGAGATCAAATTGTAAAAACCTATTTGGCTTGGCAAACGGCCCGTGCCAAAGCGGCCGGATTTTCTGATGAAGACGTTCACCGTTATATGACATCTACCCCACCCGACATGTCGGTAGATGGGGTGCGCCGCTATTGGACCAAGCTGTGGGAGCGAGAAGGCAAGGAACAGTGAACAGTGGCCTTTGGCCCAGTGACTAGTCAGTTAAGCATATTGCTAAATCCAAACAAAAAGGCCCCTCATTTTCGATAAATGAGGGGCCTTTTACGTTTTTACTGATCACTGCCGCGTAGCCCAACGAAGTTGGGCCGCGGACTGGTCACTGACTACTCGTTAGCGTCCAAAGTGCATCGGCATAATCACATGGGTAAAGGCCATGTCACCAACCGGCTTGATCACACCCGGCTCCATCGCCGTAGTGGTTTCGATAGCCACCTGAGGCGTGCCCATCACGTTCAAGACATCGATCATATATTTTACATTGAAGGCGATTTCAACAGATGTTCCGTCGATCTCAGCATCGATTTGAGCCACATTGTCACCCGTTTCGGTGCTGGTGGCGGTGATGGTGGTAAAGCCGGGCGTAATTTCGTCTCCCGGTTCGATGCGTACTCGAGCAGTGTGGCTGGCTTCGCGGGCAAAAATGTCTGCTCGCTTACACGCTTTTATAAATTCGCTGGTGCTAATTACGGTGCGGGTTGTATGTTTCTTGGGTAATACGGCCGTAAAGTCTGGATACGCACCGTCGATCAGTTGGCTGATGATGACCACACTTTCCATGTCGAACACAACTTGGTTGCGCCCTTCTGGCATCGAGATGTAGACGTGTTCCATGTCGTCGTTGGCAACACGAGCCACTTCGCTTAGCGCACGGGCTGGAATGACCAATTCAGTCCGGCCGTCAACGTGTCCTTCTATATTGCCCTCACGAACCGACAAACGGAAACCGTCTGTGGCCGCCATCGTGATCGTATCCCCTTCAATCCGGGTCAAAATACCGGTGAGAGTGGGGCGGGTATCATCGGCCGCGGCCGCAAACGCCACTTGCGAAATCATCT
>JAHDEN010000197.1 GCA_020628815.1 Chloroflexota bacterium
ATGATTTCTCCTCAAACCACGTGATTTGAATATCTTTTAGGATTCTTTCTGTCACTATCGAAACATCATCATCAAAATCAGGTAACTGTTCGATCAGGTCTAACATTTCATGCAAACCGGTGTTTTCCGGGTCCCGATCAGGATGTTGCTGCATGAGGGCAAGGACTATCGCATAAGATGATTCCCAGTATAGTTTTGCCATAGACGAATCGAGTCAGTGATGATCGGTGAGGAAGACGGATCAGAAAGTGAGCAGAGTTTAAAATTTAAGGTTAAAATGCCCCAGCGTGTTTTCTGGGACAGATTGTGCTTATGATACCTTAATTTTTCCGAGATGCACCTCGTTTGTGAACATTTTTACAAATAAAAAAGCAGCTTCTTACAGGGCTGATTGACCCGTCTTTAAGCCCTTTATCCCTTGACTAAACCGACTCAACCCGTATAACGCAGCATGGCCAATACCTTACTTATTTCCCCCTATCACAGCGGTTCGCACAAAAGCTGGGCCGAGGGGGTTCAGCAACACAGCTCTCACCAAATAGAAATTTTGTCGCTGCCCGGCCGAATGTGGAAATGGCGCATGCACGGGGCTGCGGTCACCTTGGCACAGCGCTTTTTGGATGGGGATTATCGGCCGGACCTTGTTTTAGCCGACGATATGCTTGATCTACCTACGTTTATCGCCCTAACCCGCAGCAGGCTGGCCAAAGTCCCTTTTGCTATGTACGTGCATGAAAATCAGCTGCTGTACCCGCTGGCTCAAGACCCAAATCAGGGGCCGATGCGGCGCAATTGGGGGGTCCGTGAGCGGCAGTACGTCCTAATCAATTGGAAATCGATGCTGGCGGCCGACAGAATATTTTTCAACTCCCAATTCCATTTAAACGGATTTTATGCAGAGCTACCTGCGTTTTTAAAGCATTATCCAGACTTTAATGAAGTAGAGACGGTTGAACATCTGCGACTGAAGTCGTTTATGCTGCCGGTAGGAATAGATTTCAAACCGGCCGTTGAGCCCCCAATCCCCCCAGAACCAGCCTGCCCCACCATTTTGTGGAACCAACGTTGGGAGTTTGATAAAAATCCGGCCGATTTTTTTGCAACCTTGCACCGTTTTAAACAAGATGGAGGTCGATTTAAGCTGATTGTTTGCGGTGAAAGCTTTGGAAAAACGCCAGAGGTTTTTGAAAAAGCTGAAAAAGAGTTTGAGAAAGAGCTCACTCATTTTGGCTATGCGAATTCAACGGCGTACCAACAGCTCTTAGCGCAAAGCGACATTGTTATTTCGACCGCCCACCACGAATTTTTCGGAATCAGCATTCTCGAAGCGATTCATGCAGGGGCGATTCCGCTGTTGCCAAACCGGCTCAGCTACCCAGAGCTTATCCCGGCCGAGCACCATGAAGCGGTGCTGTATCGGTCGGCCGATGATCTGCTAGCCAAATTACACCATGTTGCGGCCCAATATTTAGACCTAAACCAGTTACGAACTGCTTTGAGAAAAAATGCGCAAGCGTATGGTTGGGAACAGCTTATTGGACAATATGACCAGGAATTTAGCCTACTCACCCATATCTCCTAGGCAAGTCTGCTAAAACATTTTGTTCTCTCATTTCTTCTCTTGTATAGTCAATCTTTAACCTCAAACTTTAGCTTTTCAGAAACACAGAAAAGTCCTAAAATTCTTCCTACCTAACTAATAAAACCCAATCTTGACTTAAAATCTAAGGAGAACTCGTATGGCGATTAAAACTATGCCAGAGAAACTCAAGCGGCTTCCAGAGCTTGCCAATAATTTATGGTGGAGCTGGAATCCTGATGCACGGGCTACTTGGCGGATGCTTGACTATCCGCTTTGGCGCACAACCGTACACAACCCCGTCAAAATGTTGCACGAAATTGATGACGAGACTTTAAAAGCTCGGGCAGCTGATCCAGCCTTTGTGCGGCACTTAAACAAAGTGATGATGGAATATGATCACATGATGGGGAATAGTGACAGCTGGTTTGTAAATAATCATGCGGAATTGGTCGATAAAAAAATCGGCTATTTTTCCTTTGAATTTGGGATGCATGTGTCATTGCCCATCTATTCAGGTGGTTTGGGGATCTTATCTGGGGACCATATTAAAGAAGCGGGTGACATCGGTCTGCCGTTCACTGGCGTTGGTTTTATGTATCCGCAAGGATATTTCCGCCAAAAGATCCCATCTCACGGCTGGCAAGAGTCTCATTATGAGCACTTAGATATGGAGAAGTCTCCAATTGAGTTGGTGCGAGATGAGCATGGAAACGAGCTAATTATCAGCGTTGACATCGGCGACCAGACGGTTTGCGCTCGTGTTTGGCATGTAAATGTCGGCCGGGCAAATCTGTATTTAATGGATACAGATGTTGAGCAAAACGCACCGTGGAACCGTGAGCTGTCGGCCCGCTTGTACGGCGGCGACGTTGAAACCCGCATCCGACAAGAAATTATGTTGGGGATTGGTGGTGTGCGTTTGTTACGTGCGCTCAATATCGCCCCAGAAATTTGGCACATGAACGAAGGGCACAGCGCCTTTTTGGTGCTTGAATTGGTGCGCGAAATTGTTGCTAAAACCGGCTGCACCTTCCATGAGGCGGCGCTTCAGGTTCGGCCGAAGGCGATTTTCACCACACATACCCCTGTTCCGGCCGGACACGATGCTTTTTCATTCAACTTGATGGATAAGTATTTTGGTCAATATTGGCCGCAGTTAGGATTGGATCGCACCGGGTTTATGAACTTGGGCGCCCATGAAGAATCATGGGGTGAGGCGTTCAACATGACGGTGTTGGCGCTGAAAATGTCTGGCGCAGCCAATGGGGTTAGCCAACTACATGCTGAAGTGTCACGCAACATGTGGCAGTCGTTTTGGCCAGATAAGAAAGAAAAAGATATTCCGATTATCGGCGTGACCAACGGAATCCATGTCCCCACATGGACCGCCCTACCGCTTGAAGAGCTACTCAACAAGCATTTGGGGCCAGATTGGATGGAACGTCATGACGATCAGGCGATGTGGGAGCGGATCAACGATATTCCAGATGAAGAGCTGTGGAAGGTCCATATGGAATTGCGGACCAAGCTGTTTGAAGAGATTCGATCACGCACCCGCAAACGTTGGTCGGCCGGACATCGTGACGCGACTCAGGTTTTGACGACAGGCGCATTCTTGTCTTCACGCGCTCTGACCATTGGCTTTGCGCGCCGCTTCGCCACATACAAACGTGCAACGCTTATCTTCCGTGATCCAGACCGTTTGAAACGGATTTTGATGAACCCGTATGCGCCGGTGCAAATTGTTTTTGCTGGTAAAGCGCATCCGGCCGATGATCCAGGCAAGCATCTGATCCAAACGATTTACAACATTGCTAAATCGCACGATTGGGGCGGCCGGATCGCATTTGTCGAAGATTATGACATGCACATGGGGCGTTATCTAAAACAGGGGTCTGATATTTGGCTCAACAACCCACGTCGGCCGCGTGAGGCCAGCGGTACGAGCGGTATGAAAGCGGCTCTAAACGGTGTACCGAACCTGTCTATTCTTGATGGATGGTGGGTTGAAGGGTACAACGGCGCTAACGGCTGGGCGATTGGTGAAGGCATTGACTTGGATGATCCAGACGCACAGGATGCGGCCGATGCGGAATCAATCTATCGACTATTAGAAGAAGAGATTGTGCCGTTGTACTACGACCGTGACCGTGATGGTGTGCCACGTGGTTGGGTCAACCTCATGAAAGAATCGATCCGATCAAACGCTGCAAAATTCAGCATGCGCCGGATGGTAAAAGAATACACTGAACAGCTTTATATCCCTGCGATGAAGGCTGAGTAGTGAATTTTAGATGGTAAATTGTGAATGGTGAGTGGTAAATGATGCTCGCCGTTTACCATTCGCAATTCACCATTCACCGTTTATAATTCGGCATGAGCAACACACGCAAAAAATTGGGAGCTTGGGGAGAAGAGGTAGCCAAAACCCATCTTGAAGCCAACGGATTCAAAATTATTAGTCAAAATTGGCGTTGCCGTTTAGGTGAGGCTGATATGATTGCTGAAAAAAACAATGTGGTCTCCTTTGTAGAAGTCAAGACCCGCAGGGGAAGTTCGGCCGGGAAGCCAGAAGAAGCGATTACACCGCGTAAGGCGCAAAAAATGATTCAGGTTGCCCTCACCTGGATTGGGGAGCATGGGCACGATGATTTAGACTGGCAGCTCGATTTAGTTGCAGTGGAATTAGATGCCAAAGGGAAGCTGATTAGGTGTGAGCATTTTGAAAATTTTGTAACCGGTTAAACCAATGACTTGAAATTTGCTCAGATAAATCGTTTTTTAATACAAGAAAGCCCATAAGATTCGACAACTAAATTGGTGAAAATGAGACCCTTGAAAGTAATTTTAGTTGTTTTGCCAGCCTTTTTATTATCAATCGTAGCCTGCACCTCACCTCAAGACTCCGTGTCTAATGAGTCCGTGTGCCTAAGTAGCGATCTTGGCATTCAAGCATCTCAGCTTGAATCTAAAAATTGGGATAAGTGTGATGGGGAAACTATTAAAATTCAGGGGGAGGTTGCAAAAGAAATCTATTCACATCCAACAGGTCTACACATGAGCGTTAATTCAGATGGTGAAATCGTTATGCCTGAGGAAACCTATGTCAATGTTGGCCCCTTGCAGTTTGTAATCACATCTGAAGAAAAAATTAGCTGTAAAAGTGGTGTTGAAGTTTTCGGAACGCTTGATGTCGTCGAGATTGAAACGAACGACGGAATCACTTATCAAAATTATTGGATCATATCTGACACCATAGAATGTCTTTAATTTGCACCCAAAGTTGTGTGCCATATTGTTACTTTATCTTCCTCAACAAATCTATTATGCCGTGGAGCAAACAACTATTCAGTCGCCTACAATCAAACCTTCACCTAACTGGCAGTAATTAGCACCATTTTGCATTGATCCTACTTCACCCCTCAAAATAAAATTGAGCTATAAAAACAGTTCATCACCAAGTCATCACCAAGAAGGAGAAAAACAGATGGAACGTGCAATCACAGCTTTGCTAATTATTGTGGGCATCATTCACATTTTGCCCATAACGGGGTTTCTGGGTTTAAATCAATTAAATCAGCTCTATGACCTTGATTTGGCAGACAAAAATTTAGAAATTTTGATGCGACATAGGGCGATTTTATTTGGCCTATTGGGGGCTTTCATCTGCTACGCAGGATTTGTACCAGCCTTACAGCCGTTAGCCTTCATCGGCGCATTTTTTTCGATTGGATCCTTTTTTTACCTCACCCTTTCAGTGGGAGCCTACAACAATGCGCTTCAACGTGTCGTGTACATCGACATTGTTGCGGCCGTTTGTTTAGCCATAGCCATCATTCTTTTTTTTATTAGGCCAACATGACTAGTGTTGATCCTATCAGAATGGTTGCTATGCCCCCCTGCATCTGCTAATATTTGGCTCATGAAATCGACAGGACAACAACATTTGTTAGACTCACATCGAGCCGCAGCGGCACAGATCTAAACGTCTGGTGCTGATTTGTTCTGTCAAATAAAATGAAACACGGCCGCCAGACAATTCTGGCGGTTTTTTTGTGCCTGTTTAAGGTAAAATCGCTGGAATTAGACACGGCGACCAAGCGCAAATTTCACTGTGGGAAGTGACATTTGTCTAATTGGTCCCAATCATAAAACTCGAGAAAAGGTTAATTATGAAAACGAGTAACGAGATACGCGAAGCATTTTTAAGCTACTTTGAAAAAGTAGGACATGAGCGGGTTGAAAGCGCCCCTCTCCCCCAAAAAGATAATCCAACCCTGCTGTTTAACAACGCAGGTATGAACCAGTTTGCCAATGTCTTTCTTGGGATAGACAAACGGCCGTACTCTCGTGCTGCCACGTCGCAAAAGTGTATGCGCGTATCGGGCAAACACAACGACCTTGAGAATGTAGGGCCATCACCCCGCCACCACACATTTTTCGAGATGCTGGGCAACTTTTCTTTCGGCGACTACTTTAAGACCGACGCGATAAAATACGCTTGGACTTTTTTGACAGAAGAGTTGGGCTTAGACAAAGAACGGCTTTGGATCAGCATTTACACCGATGATGATGAAGCCTTTGAGCTTTGGCAAGAGCATGTGCCGGCCGACAAAATCTTGCGCTTTGGCAAAGAAGAAAACTTTTGGGAAATGGGGGACGTTGGACCCTGTGGCCCCTGTTCTGAGATCCATTACTATCTGGGCGACATGGAAGATATGGTGCCGGAAGGGGTAAATGTCGAGGATGACTACCTCGAAATCTGGAATCTTGTTTTCATGCAGTTCGAAAAAGATGCTGATGGCAACATGACTCCTTTGCCCAAACCGTCTATCGACACCGGCATGGGGCTTGAACGGATCACCCAAGTTTTGCAGGGCAAAACCAACAATTACGACACCGATCTATTCACCCCAGCTATGGACGTGGTTCAAGAACTGCTGCGTCAGAGCGATGAAGAACGGGATGAAAATTATGTAGGATATCGGGTTATTGCTGATCATGTGCGGGCAGCTATGTTCATGATTTCAGACGGGGTTCGCCCCGGCAATGACGGCGCAGACTATGTTTTGCGCATGGTTATGCGGCGCGCGGCTCGGTTCGGCCGGGAGATCGGTTTTACCGAACCGTTCATGGCCCATGTGGCCGAAGCGTTTATCCAGCTCATGGGTGAAGCGTATCCAGAGCTAAACCAAAAATCTGAAAATATTAAATACACCCTAACCCAAGAAGAAGAGAAATTTGAAGGTGTGCTTGATCGTGCAACCGTTCATCTGGAGCGAATCTTAAACGACCTGCGCGAAGAAGGGGTTTCTCAAATTCCAGGTGATACGGCGTTTGACTTGCTCCAGACCTATGGTTTACCGATCGAGATCACACGTGATGTGGCTCAGGAGCAACAGTTCACCATCGATGAAGCTGGGTATGTAGAGGCACGTGCGGCTCATAAATTGGCTAGCGGTGCAGGTGCGTTCCAGGCATATGACCTTGAAGGCAACGTCTACACCGACATTTTAAACAACCTAAAAGAAGACGGGAAACTGCCACCGGAAGGTGTGAAACAAGACCAATATGGCGATCCTCGAATGGAATCCCAGATTTTGGCCATTGTCAAAGAAGGGGAACGTAACGACATCGCTCGTGAGGGTGACAAGGTAGAAATCGTCACCGCTGCAACCCCCTTCTATGTTGAATCAGGTGGTCAAATGAGCGACGTCGGCACGATGTCGGCCGCTGCAAAAGGGGCTCAGATTCGCGTTGAAGACATGGTTAAACCGAAAGGGATCGACGGGCTAATTTTGCACGTGGGTACCGTTGTGCAGGGAGAAATCGAGATCGGTGACACGGTTATGCTCCGTGTTGACAATCAACGTCGCACCGACATTCGCCGTAACCACACGGCAACTCACATCCTGCACGAAGAGCTGCGCCGCCATTTGGGCAAACATGTAACCCAAGCGGGATCTTTAGTTGCACCAGATCGGCTGCGCTTTGACTTTACCCACGGTGAGTCGGTAGGCAGCGAAGTTCTGGCTGAAATTGAAGAAGATATCAACCAAGCGATCCAAGCCAACTACCCGATATCAATCGAAGCGATGGATAAGAATCAAGCGATTGAAAACGGGGCAATGGCTCTGTTTGGTGAAAAATATGGTGATACAGTACGCACGGTCAAAATCGGCACGACCAAAAGCACCTATAGCTTTGAGCTATGTGGTGGTTTGCATGTGCCTGAAACCAACGATATCAACCAGTTCATTTTCTTGAACGAGGGCTCTGTTAGCGCTGGTGTTCGCCGTGTTGAAGCGATTACCGGCCGAGCTGCTCGCGATTATGTGGCCGATCAGCTTGCTCTTATTGGCCGAATTTCTGGCGTGCTAAATGCGAAGCCGGAAGAGCTTGAGGGACGTTTGGACGCCCTGCTGGCTGAAAACAAAGAGCTCAAGAAAGAACTTGACTCAGCTAAGAAAGAGTCGCTGGCAGGTCAGCTTGATTCTGTACTGGATCAAACTTCTGAGGTCGCTGGGGTCACCCTGCTAACGGCCATTGTCGAAGGTGCTGACTCTGATGGACTGCGTGATTTGACCGACCGTTTCCGGGACAAAGCTGGCAGCGGCGTAGCCGTTCTAGGCACAGTCAACGACGGCCGTCCGTTGCTTGTAGCGGCGGTCACCAAAGATTTAATTGATCGCGGTCTACACGCAGGCAATATCATCCGTGAAGTTGCCAAGGTTGTGGGCGGTGGCGGTGGCGGCCGGCCGAACTTAGCCCAAGCCGGTGGTAAAGATGCTTCCAAACTTCCAGAAGCGTTGGCCATCGTGCCAGGATTGATCGAATCTAGCATCAAATAGAAGCCGATACGGTTATAAAGGCTGAACATTAAACTCGGGACAATTCCCCTTCGGCGCTTAATGTTCAGCCCCTTCCCTTATGAAAAATTCCACTCGCTTTTTAAACGCATTTGTTGCGATTGAAGAATATTTGCGTCAAAAGACCAGCCAAGATGGCCATATGGGCTTTTCTCAAATGTTGCGAGCGGTAGGCAAGCGGGAGCAAAATGTCAAAAGCTTAGAATATGACCTCAAAGAGTTTGCTCAACTGCGTAACGCCATCATTCATGAGCGTGCGGGGGACGAGGTGATTGCGGAACCAAATGATTTGGTCGTTAAAGCGATTGAACATGCGGCCGAAATGGTAACTCGGCCGCCAACCGTCTTTCCCCTGTTTAAACGGAACGTCATCACAATTTCGCCAGACACCAAACTGCGCAAAGCGCTCAAAATCATGTATTCGAGCGGCATATCAAAGTTACCCATCGTGACAGGCAGCCGCTGTTTAGGGGTCTTGACCAGCAGCACGATCACCCGCTGGCTGGGGGATTGTGTTGAAAAAGATGCGATTGATCTCGACAACACCTCGGCCGAATCAGTCCTACGCTTTGGTCGCAAAAAAGATCGTTACGCCTTCACCAGTCGTCAGACAGACTTGTTCTCCGCCATAGCCATGTTCGAGAGTTATGAGCGTAAAGGGCAACGTCTGCATGCCCTGATGATCACAGAAAATGGGAAAGATTCAGAAAAAATTCTGGGGATCATGACAATTTCTGATCTACCCAAAGCGATCCAAGCTGTAGAAGCCTAAGCAGCACCCATGCAACTTTTCTGGCTAGCCCTCTCTTTTCTCACCACAATTCCAGCCAAGCAAATCCCTTATATCCCCGGTGGATTAGGCAAATCGGCCGCATTTTTCTCGCTGATCGGGCTAATCATTGGCTCGATTGTATTCGGGGTAGCTTGGGCCACTTCATTCGTTTTCCCGCTGCCACTCGTGGCGGCGTTTGCGTTATTGGCGTGGGTTCTCTTAACCGGCGGACTGCATCTTGATGGGTTGGCCGATTGTTGTGACGGGCTGCTAGGGGCAGCACCGGCCGAAAAGCGGTTGGAAATCCTAAAAGACCCACGATCTGGCGCTTTTGGGGTGATTGGTCTGATTTTAGGGATTGGTTTAAAAGGGATCGCACTATTTGTTGTCTTGCAAAATGGGGGTGTCGTTGAAAACTGGCTGCCTATTTTGCTGGCTCCTGTATTTGCACGTTTTTTGATTTTGCCCACGGCTCTGCAACCTCAAGCACGGCCGGGCGGCATGGGGTCTGATTTTGCGTCGACGATCTCAACAACAGTCATCGGCTTCGCCCTGACTATCCCCGTTTTGCTTATCTTGTTTGGATTAGGCCACCCGGTCCAGTTATTTTCAGCCTTACTGCTAAGTGCATTCGGGGCGGCTTGGTGGATCTATTTGGCGAAAAGTCGAATTAATGGGGTCACTGGGGATGTTTATGGCGCGGTCGTAGAGACGGCCGAAATTCTTGTGCTGATAGGATTTGCAATCTCGCTTTAGGCAATCGGAACTTCTAAAATAAACGTTGTTCCAACTTGGTTTTCATTGGCTTGGAATGTCAGCTCACCACCCAGCTGCCGGGTAGATTGAAGGGCTAAAAATAAGCCTAACCCAAGTCCTGGATTTAAAGGCTCCTCATCAATCCGAAAGAATGGCTCCCAGATCAAACCGGCATTATCTAGATTGATGCCTACCCCCTGATCACAGACTTGAACCACAAATTGATCACCCGCCGCATTCATTGAAAGTTGAACGCCTATGGGACTCCCGGCCGGTGAAAATTTTAGCCCATTATCAACCAAATGATAGAGAATTTTTTGAACGTGAAACAAGTCAAGTATCACTGTTCCATCCCATGGTTGAGCAAATATACTCAGTCGATCTTTGTGCGTTGAAAAGCTCGAAAGCAAATTGAGTTGAATCGTTTCAGTGATCTCACAATAACGGGCGGGCAAAATATTTGCCGGTTGCGATTCTAAAGCAATTGCATCGACACTCAGGATATCTTCGATTAGATCACTCAATCCATCAATTGATCGGCCGATTCTTTTAAACAGCTCATCCCGCTTTTGATCTGTCATTTCAGTCCTGAATTTTTTGAGTAAGTCGACTGATACTTTTATAGACGAGAGAGGCGTCCTGAATTCATGCGAGACAGTTGTCATGATCTTCGATTTTAAGTGATTCAGCTCCTTTTCATGGCGAACAGCCTTGTTCAGCTGATCGTTTAGTAAATTAAGCTCTTGAGTTCTAAGATCAACCATTTTCTCAAGCTCAATCGTTTTCAACCGTAAGATTTCAGCTTCTTTTTCAGCAACCTCTTTATTAAAAATCT
>JAHDEN010000198.1 GCA_020628815.1 Chloroflexota bacterium
ACAGGCTGTTGCTCAACTTTACCCTTAGCGACAAGCCAACAACGGGGGCGGCGCACGACCGCATCATCCCGCAAGATGTGTTGAACATGGCCCGCATTGTGTTTGGCGACGAAAAACTTGATGCCTCGGCCGACTCTGCCAACGTGGCTACCCCATGCATCATCGGGATTGTGAACGTCAACAGCCCGCTGCGCTACGACGAACGGATGTTGGGTGGGTTAATCAGCTACGCCCGGGCGGGACAAGCCCTGATCATGACCCCGTTTATCGTGGCGGGGGCGATGAGTCCGATCAGCATTGCGGCCGCCGTGGCGCAACAAAATGCGGAAGTGCTGGCTGGCACCGTGCTGGCGCAAATCGTCCGGCCGGGGACGCCGGTGTTGTACGGCCCATTCTCAACCAACGCCGACATGCGCTCCGGCAGTCCCGCTTTTGGCACGCCGGAAGGGGCGTGGGTGTCGGCTATGGCGGCGCAGATGGCTCGCTTTTACGGCATGCCGACGCGGGGGAACGGCGGCTTGACCAATGCCAACAGCAACGATGCCCAATCGGCTTACGAAGCGCTGTGGACGCTGTGGCCCAACGTGATGGCACACAACAACTACATTATGCACGGGGCGGGATGGCTTGAGACAGGACTGACGATCTCGTTTGAAAAACTGATACTCGACATGGAAAACTTAGCCATGTTCCAGCACTTTTTGGGCGGATTTGAGATCAACACCGATACGCTCGCCGTTGACATGATGGCACAGGTTGGGCCGGGTGGGCATCACTTTGGCACGCCACACACACAAGCCCGCTTCAGCACCGAATTCTACGAACCGATGGTTAGCTCACGACAGTCTTTGGATGTGTGGCAAGCGGCCGGAGCGGAAGACGCTGAGGTGCGGGCGAACAAACTGTGGAAGCAACTGCTCAAAGAATACGAGGCGCCTCACATCGACGAAAATGTGAAACAAGCGCTGGAAGAGTATGTGGCGAAACGAGAAAAGGAACTTGAAGGCGTTGACCTTTATTATTGAGTAATCAGTAGCCAGTGACCCGTGGTCATTATTTTGAGCAATCAAACTGATCACTGATTACTGGTCACTGACTACTAAAAGAACTATGACGAAAAAAACTGACGTAATTGTGATCGGTGCCGGAGTAATCGGCTGTGCGGTGGCGTTTGAACTGGCGAAAAAGGGATTTAAAACGCTGAATATCGACAAATTGCCCACGGCCGGATTTGGCCCAACAAGCAATTCGTGCGCCATTATTCGGGCACACTATTCAACTTTTGAGGGAACGGCATTCGCTTATGATAATTTTTGGTATTGGCAAAACTGGGAGGCGTATTTAGATGCAAAAGATGAGCTGGGCTACGCTAAATATCACGACACCGGCACCATTTGGATTCCAAACCAAGTTCACGGACACAAACATATTTTGGAGCTGTACGAGCAGGTCGGGGTTGAATACGAGATTTGGGACGGGGCCAAGCTAAAAGAAAAAATGCCGCTGTTCAGCACCAAATCAAACTGGCCCCCACGCCGGCCGGAGATGGACAATTTTTGGGACGAGTCGGATGAATCGGTTGATTTGGCGATATTCACCCCAGGCTCCGGGTATGTCAGTGATCCACAGCTTTCAGCACATAATTTGATGCGGGCGGCCGAAGCCAAAGGGAGTGAGTTTTTGTTCAATAGCGAAGTAATTGAAATTCGGCAGGCCAATAATCGAGTTCAGGGGGTTACGCTGGCCGATGGCACCGTTATCGACTCACCGATTGTGATTAATGTGGCGGGGCCGCATTCTGGGGTGCTTAACCGGATGGCGGGTGTTGAAAAGAGCATGAAGGTCAAGACCCGGCCGTTGCGCCATGAGGTCCATCATGTCCCCTCACCGGCCGGATTCAACTTTGAGACAGATGGGATTCATGTCTCAGACGGAGACTCATCGGTCTATTTCCGGCCGGAAGTTGGCGCTTCGATTTTAGTGGGGAGTGAAGATCCTGAGTGTGACACCAAAGAGTGGATCGATGATCCAGACGTGTTTGATGGCGCTCTGACTGAATCCCAGTGGAAGGCTCAAGTTTACCGGCTGGCCAAACGAATCCCGGACCTTCCCATCCCTGAAAAACCAAAGGGTGTGGTGGATCTGTACGATGTCTCGGACGATTGGATTCCGATTTATGACCGGTCGAGCCTAGACGGCTTTTACATGGCGATTGGCTCGAGCGGAAATCAGTTCAAAAATGCGGCCGGGGCCGGGCACATGCTGTCTGAAATTATCACGATGTGTGAAAATGGGCAGGATCATGATGCCACGCCGTTGCAGTACCAGCTCCCCAACATTGGCCTGACGATTAATGCCGGTTTCTTCTCACGTAATCGTGAGGTGAATCCGGACAGCAGTTTTTCAGTTTTAGGCTAGCTGCTTTTTTGTCGGGCCGCTTCGGCAACCAACTCGTCAAACAGCCGTTGCTGTGTGGGGTCTTCGGCCGCGGTCACCTCTGGGTGCCACTGGACACCAACCACCCACGGCAAACCGGTATGTTCGATCGCTTCAATCACCCCATCGGCCGCTTTGGCGGTCACACGCAAATTATCCCCCAACACCTTTACCGCTTGGTGATGGCCCGATGTAGTCACCACTTCTTCCGCTTCCATAATTTCCGCCAAACGAGAGGTGGGGTCTACCTGCACAGGCTGCATGGCCCAAAATCCTTTTTCCGAACGATGGATATCTTCTGGAATCGTGTCAGGAACATGCTCGTGCAAACTGCCCCCCATCGCTACGTTTAAAACCTGCATGCCACGACAGATGCATAGGGTGGGCAACGGTTCACCGCTGGTTAGATGGGTCATGATCTCGAGCTCGCTTTTGTCTCGGGCCGCATCTAAATTGGTTAAGGTGGGATGGGTCGGGTCGCCGCCATATCTCTCAGGATTTATGTCTGAGCCGCCAGAGACGATAACGCCGTCTGCAATGCTGCGCACGGCCGCCAGCGATTCAGGTGTAGGCGGGACCAAGATCGGGGTTCCACCGGCCCGCACAACCGCATCTACATAAGGTTTGGGTGTTAAGTAGAATTTTGAATAATATTCGTTAGCTAAATCCCGTTCATCGGGGCCATAGGTTGTAATTGCAATAATTGGTTTCATGTTTTTAGTTTTCAGCTACTTGGCTGAACATAGGTCATCTGAATTAAATTGCGGATCATATCGGCGCGCACGTTTGCTTCAATCGGCTCAGCGTCGATCATCTCGGTGTATAGCATGCCATCAACCGCCATGCGGATCAAGTTGGCGGTGGTAGGGTCAAGCCGGTCGTTTTCAAGCCGATCTTGAAACGCTTTAAAACGGGACTCAACCGGATCACCATCGGCCGAATAGCGATTAAATGCGAGCAAAATCGGACTGATTTGGCTGCTGCCATATTCGTCTGAAAATGCGGTGTTGATATATGCACGGGCAAATCGGCCGGGGGTCCCTTCTGGCTCTCTTTCCATTTCTATCATCAAATGATCCTCAAAATAATCGATCAAGTTTTCTGACAGTCCGCGCAAAAGCGCTTCTTTACTCGGGAAATGGTGCAGCAGCCCCCCTTTACTCACCCCCGCTTCGGCCGCTACAGCGCTCAGGCTAAAGCGGGTTAGATAACCGCCATCAGCCAAGATTTTACTGGCGGCGGCTAAAATCCGTTCGATTTTGTCGTCTGGGTTACGGGTGCGTTTAGGGGTTTGCACATTTGCTTGAGCCATGGGGCAATGGTACAGATCATAATAGGCTCCTGCAAATGTAGTTTTAAAACATGATGCATGATGCGTGATGCGTGTTTAGGCTCACACGCATCACGCATCATGCTAATTATGCAATTGGTCCGTAAAACCAGTTGCCGGGCGAGTCTGGATCATCGCTTGAAAAGAATTGTTGATGCAGCAATACGAACTCATCCACGGTAATCGTGCCGCTCTGGTTCATGTCTAGCCGCTCAAACACATCGTTTGACCAGTCGGCGTTAACCCCGGCCGCCGCGAAAAACTGTTTGTACTCTTTGGCCGAAATCCGGCCGCTGCCGTTTAGATCAAACGCATTAAACAAAACCTCGCTGTGCATGCGAGACTGTTCTAAAACAGCAAAATCTTTGCTTCGTTCAATCATCACCTCCATCATGGCTAAATGATCTTCAAGGGATATGCGTCCATCATGATCACGATCGGCCGGTTTCCAGAAAAATTCCCAAACACCCTCATGAATCGCGTTGATCTGCGCCAGTTTTTGATTGTCGGGTCCCCAATCTAGCAGCGCGGCTATATTGTCCGAGAATTTTCGATAATCATCTTTGGTCACAAAGCCGTCTTTGTCTGTATCACGAATGTGAAAGTGCATTTCAAATTTAGTTCTCTGCAAGTCTGTTAACACGGTTACCTCCTGAGCTGTCGCTCAATCTATTCATTTATTCCGTCAGTCAACATTATTTTAGGATGGGATGGCTTAAACCCTGCCTCAGTGTCAGTTCAAATTGTCTCAACTGTCGGTTGAGACTAGCTCAACATTGGCAAGACCAGATAGTTGGGTAGAATGCACCCATGACCCAAGCAAAAATCACCTTACGCGAAGTAACCAAAGAGACGTTTAGGCCCATTGCCAAACTGTCGGTTGCAGACGATCAGAAAAACTTTGTGGCGCCGAATGCATTTTCAATAGCTGAGGCTAGCTTTGAAGATGAGGCGTGGTATCGGGCGATTTATGCAGATGACACACCGATTGGCTTTGCTATGTTGTTTGAGGATTTTGAAAAAGCTGAGTATGGGCTTTGGCGGTTTATGATCGACAAAGAGCATCAGGGGAAAGGGTACGGCCGGGCGGCATTGCAACTGGTCATCGACCGAATTAAAGCGCACCCAAAAGCAACAAAAATGGATCTGCACGTTGTCCCCGAGAATGCAGGCGCCATTAAGCTGTATACAAGCATGGGGTTTAAACCTACGGGAAAAGTTGAATGGGGCGAAGATCAGTATGAATTGGTTTTCAGTGACCAGTAATCAGTTCGCTACGCTTTCAGTGACCAGTTGGCTGGCAATCATAAACTGATCACTGACAACTGTGAGAGGAAAAATGAATAATTTAAAAGTTGGGCTTTTAGGGGGTGGATCATGGGGAACCACCGTGGCATCTTTGGTGTCGCGCAATACGGACACAACGATTTGGGCACGCAATGAAGAAACGGTCAACGAGATCAACAGCCATCACACCAATGAAAAATATTTGCCCGGGGCCAAGCTATACCACAATCTAAAAGCGGCACACACGATTAAAGATGCGGTCAAAGATGCAGATGTGGTTGTGATGGGGATTCCGGCCCAGAAGTTTCGTGAGGTGTTGACTCAGGCCCGGCCGCACATCCGGCCGTGGGTGCCGATTGTGTCGCTGTCCAAAGGGTTGGAACAGGGGAGCCGTATGCGGATGACCGAAATCATCGAAGAGGTGATGCCGGGACATCCGGCCGGAGTTTTGTCAGGACCGAATTTAGCGCGTGAGGTTATCGCAGGTCAGGCTGCTGCCTCTGTCATTTCGATGGTCGATGACAATATCGCCATCCCGCTACAAAAGATTTTTAGCACCGGCCTGTTTCGGGTCTATCGGAACGACGATGTGATCGGATGTGAGTTGGGCGGTGCGCTCAAGAATGTGATTGCGATTGCGGCCGGTGTTGGAGCCGGTGCTGGTGCGGGTGAAAACACCCGGGCGATGGTCGTTACCCGAGGCTTGGCTGAACTTACCCGCTTGGGGGTGGCGATGGGGGGTAAACCGGCTACCTTTGCAGGGTTGGCGGGGATGGGTGACCTCGTGGCCACCTGCTACAGTCCACTGAGCCGCAACCACACCGTTGGCTATCAAATCGGCAAAGGGCGCAAGCTCGACGATATCATTGCTGACATGTCGATGGTGGCGGAAGGGGTGAAAACGGTGCCGGTTGTGATTGAGTTGGGCAAGACACATGATTGTGTGATGCCGATTGCGCAAGAGGTGTACAACATGGTGCATGGCGTCGCAACAGTTGAAGAATCGTTCCGAGGCTTATTGAAGCGGGAAATAGGTTCTGAGTCTGACCCCCTTTAAATGGTAGGGCTTTTACCATTCGTGGTCCCTAACACACTGGATCAGAGATCCGTCATTCCCGCCTTCGCGGGTATGACGCCGCCACAAAACATCGTACTACTTCGGGGACAATGTGCTCAATTCAATTTAACCAAAGACTTGTTTTAAGCGGGTTGTGACTGGCTTTATAACTACGTTGATCCGAAATTTTGAGTTTGGGGTGTTATTTTCTCCTCAGAAAATTAACACTTCGGTTCGTGTCCTGTAGAGAATCACTGCGTACTTGTGAACTCATAATCAGCATTAGGCACTATCTGGGGATATGAACATGTTTAACTCTTGGCGGGAGCTCATCCAAATAGAATTTGCAGCATATAACTTTGTGACGTTACGCAAGGATATGTTAGCCGGTTTGACCGTAGCAGCCGTGGCACTGCCACTGGCTTTAGCCTATGGCGTTGCGGCCGGGGTTGATGCCGCGGCCGGACTCGTAACCGGCATTGTGGCGGGGGTTTTAGTTGGCTTTTTAGGCGGTGCACCGGCCTCTGTGTCTGGTCCAACCGGTGGATTGGCAGCGGTTATAGCGGTATTTGCTGTCCAATTTGGGATGCAGGGCGTTTGGATGATTGGACTCATTTCAGGCGTTTTGCTTATTTTGATGGGGGTGTTTCGCCTCGGCCGGTTAGTTACCCTTATGCCAACACCCGCTATCGCCGGGTACACCAGCGGGGTGGCTATCATCATCGCAGTGAGCCAGATTGATAACGCATTGGGAATCCGTACGCCGTCTGCAGGGTCAGCTTGGCAAAAAGCGATTCAATATTTTCAGATCGATATCTCTCCCAACTGGTCGGCCGTGCTGCTGACATGTCTTGTTATCGGAATCATGGCTATTTGGCCCCGCTTTTCAATCGCAGACAAAATCCCTGGCTCTTTAGCCGCAATTATTATCGCAACGCTTGTTTATCTTGGGATCGGTTTTGACGTCCCAATCATTGGCGATATTCCCCGTTCGATTCTGCTTGATAATCGCTTTGGGGGGGATGAAATTGCTTGGACAGATTTATTGGTTTATATTTTTCCTGCAATTACGGTGACTGTGCTGGTTTCCATCGAGAGTTTACTGTGTGGCGCTTTGGCCGAAAATCAAACGGGGCGCCGTCCAAACAACGAAGTTGAGCTAACGGCTCAGGGGATTGCAAACCTCATCGTTCCATTTTTTGGCGGCATTGCGGCTAGCGCAGCGTTGTCACGCACGGCCGTTAATCTGCGCGCCAAGGGGATCACACGGATATCGCCGATCGTTCATGGCATTGTTTTGTTGATGATTGTGCTGGTTTTGGCCCCCATCATCGGCCGGGTACCGCTAGCTGCCTTGGCTGGAGTTTTAATGATGACCGCTTGGCGCATGAATCAATGGTCTCGATTAAGGTTATATTTCGGCAAACGATTAAAACATGCGATCATTCCATTTTTAGCCACCGTTTTAGTCTCCGTCTTTTTGAGTTTGACCCAAGCGATTTTGATAGGCATTGTGCTCTGTATTGTGGCTTTTGTGGTACAGATGGGAGCTGTTCAAAGTTTGTGGAAGCGGAGTGACTTGGTTGAATCTTCGGCCGATAATCATCACTATCGTGTCAACGGACCGATATTTTTTGGTGCGTCGCGCAAGCTCTTAGATCTTGTAGAGGCGAATAGCCCGGCCGATGCTGATATCGTTTTGTCGTTGGCAGAGTCCCCACTGCTTGATGCAACCGGCATTGAAATGCTGCAAGAACTACGCTCTCGACAAGCAAGTGGCGGAGGGAGTTTCCGTCTGACCAATCTAGCCCCACGCGTCGAGTCGATGTTAAAGCGCTCCGGGTCTTTGGCTGGGATGATTTAAAAGAATGTGAAGCGACCTGACCCTTCCATACTTCAATTGATTTGTGTCAGGAAAATAAACCCACGCAGGTACATAAACCTATGATAGAAGGCAGAATAAATTTATACAGCGATACCCAATCCCGGCCGACGCTGGCCATGAAGCAAGCGATGATCGGAGCGGAAATTGGGGATGAGCAAAAAGGGCTTGATAAGACAACCAATCAACTCTGCGCTTATGTGGCCGATCTGTTTGGTAAAGAGGCGGCCGTCTTTTTGCCATCTGGCACGATGTGCAACGAAATTGCGATTATGGTCCATTGTCGGCCGGGGGATGAGATTTATGCCCACGTCGATTCCCATATTTTAAAGTTTGAGGCGGGTGGACCGGCCGCATTTGCCGGTGCCAACATCTTTGGTTTGCAGGGGGAGCGGGGCATTTACAGTGCTGAGACCTTAGCAAACGCTATTCGGTCGCCAAACCGGTACGCCCCCACATCTCGCTTGGTGGTGGTCGAGCAAACGGCCAACTTTGGGGGCGGCACCATTTGGTCGCTCGACGAGATCAAGGCGGTAACCGATGTGGCTCGCGGGCATGGTTTAACCACGCACATGGATGGGGCACGGCTGATGAACGCCGTGGTTGCTTCTGGGGTGAGCGCCAAAGCGTACGGCCAATATTTCGACACCGCATGGGTCGATTTAAGCAAAGGATTGGGCTGTCCGATCGGAGGCGTTTTAGTTGGATCACAAGCGTTTATAGACGAGGCGTGGAAGTGGAAACAGCGGATGGGTGGTGCGTTGCGCCAGTCAGGCATGTTGGCCGCGGCCGGGCTATACGCGTTTGAACATCATCTTGAAAAACTGGCGCAAGATCACAAAAACGCGCAGCGTTTGGGCGAGATCATGGGGCAACATCCCCAAGTAAAAATGATGACCGACACTATCGAAACCAACATTGTGCTGGTAGACATCGGCGCCACCGGTTTATCCGCCTTCGCTGTGCGTGATCGGCTAGAAGAGCGGGGGATTAACATTGGGGCCTTTAGCCCAACCGTGATGCGGGCGATCACCCATTTGGACGTGGATAGCGAGATGGTTGAAGAAGCTGGGACCGGCTTTGTAAAAACCATCAACGAGATGATGGCAGAGAAAAACTAAATGATGAACATAGGATTTGGCACAGCCAGCTTTGGCACAACGTATTCAAAAGCGGATTCATTTGCAGTATTAGACCGGTATGTAGAACTCGGCGGCCGGATGATTGATACGGCCAACAACTACGCCTTTTGGGTAGATGGGGGTGGCTTAGGCGGCCAGTCTGAGACGGTTTTGGGGGAGTGGTTTCAAAACAACCCGCGTGAGCAGTTTCACCTGACCAGTAAAATCGGGGCACGCCCTGCACCGGAAGGGTCCGGCCGCAGGTTTGACGGATTGGAGCGTGACAATGTCTTTGCGTCTGTTGAAGGCTGTTTAGAGCGGCTCCAAACCGACCATCTTGATGTGCTGTACGCCCACTTTGATGATCCGCACACCCCGCTCGAAGAAACGTGGGATGCGTTCAACGAGCTGGTCAACAAAGGGTTGGTCAAAAAACTGGGTGTTTCAAACTATAGCTTGGAGCGTTTGCAGAGCTTGGTCGCCATCATTGCTGAAAACGATTATGCACCGATCAGCACGATTCAGTTCCGCCACACCGTAATCCCACCCGCCCCACAGGCTGATTTTGGCATTCAGGTGCCACTGACGAGTGAAATCGAGCAACTTGTGCGCGAAGCAAATCCTGAGGTGGTGATTGAGGCGTTTTCGCCGCTGTTAAACGGTGCGTTTGAAGTCGGTCAATCGTTGCCGGAAAGTGATTATCTGTGTGATGAAAATGTGGTTGCGGTCACAGCGATCCAGCAAGAAGCGGCCGAGCTGGGTGTCAGCCCGTCGGCCGTGGTGCTATGGCGGTTGGCCCAGCAGGGGTACCGGCCGTTGACGATGACGAGTAAGGTTGAGCGGGTTGATTCAAATTTGGCACTGTTTTTGCAGTAAACAAAAAAGCCGCCGCGCACGCTGTGTTGCATGCGCGACGGCCGATTTCATACTGAGATTGTCAGATTATTGAGGGTTGTTAAACACCTCCTGCGGTGCGGGAGCATCGTTGCCCGATGTCCCTAACTGGTAGGTTACATTAACCGGCTCATTCAGCGTCACGCTGTTCGAATCTACAAAGATACCGTAGTTCCAGCCCCCTGTGCCGAACGCCTCAGTTTGATAGCCAGTACCATTACCTGCATTACCTGTTTGCACAGTTGAGTCACGTAAATCAGCTTGCGTGTTACCAGATAGCAAAATAGCCGCTACTGGACCACCGCCGCCACCACCGCCTAAGCCGCCCCAGCCCCCTTTACCGCCAGGACCGCCGTTTCCGGCCATGCTGCCACCTGTGCCACCACCGCCGCCAGGGCCACCGGCCCCCCAATAGCCGCCGTAACCACCAGTACCGCCTCGGCCGCCGGAAATATGGCTCTCTTTAATCTCTACAAATGTGATAGTGTGGGCGGTCAGGCCAAATGAGCCTCCGGCCGCAGAGCCGCCGAAGCCGCCGATGCCACCATAGCCACCCTCACCGCCACCGCCGCCACCGCCGCCCCGTGGGCCAAAGACAAAATCGACTGTGCCGCCGCCACCGCCGCCACCGCCGCCGTGTCCACGGCCGCCCGTTTTGCCCTGTAGACCAGCGTTAGTCCAGTCATAAAGTCCATTGGTAAACACCAATCCTGATGATGAATTAGCGCCGTTGGCACCAGTTGAACCTGTTCCACCGGGGTTACCAGAGTTAGCAGATGTCCTTGTGCAGACAAAAAAGTCTATC
>JAHDEN010000199.1 GCA_020628815.1 Chloroflexota bacterium
ACGCCGCTAGCGTTCATCCTGAGCCAGGATCAAACTCTCCATAGAATGGGTCAACTTGCGCTGACCTTTAAAGAATCTATTGATTCTTCTAACAGACCGGAGTCTGTTCTACTTTACTGGGTTTGAAGCCAGTGAAGGGTTTAAAACCCTGTTATGGTTATTCTTATTAAAAGGAACTGACAAGTCCTTAACGTCCGTAATAAAACAGACGTTCCTTCCTGTCATTCTTTAGCTGTTAACGTGCAATTGGGTTACTTCGTAATTGAAGTGAGTGAGATCGTTTTTGAGACGACCTGTGGTGTTCGCTCGAAATGAGCGGCTCACAAGTATATCGTCTCGAATTTGAAAGTCAAGAAACTCGAGAGATTCATTGGCTCCAAATTTGCGATTCACTAACTGATTATTTTTGTAACTTTTCTTGTCACTCGGCTCCTCTTGAGCAACGGATGAGAAGTATACACACCGTTATTTTTGAAGTCAACAGATTTACAAATATTCGTTCCTTAAAATTTACAAAACTTAAAACTCCAGAGGTAGAGGGGTATTTTCGTACCTTCCGGGGGTCGTAGCTCGGCCAAGAATTGTAAGTTTCGCAGGTGATTGCAATTCTATTCTCGAGAAACCATTTGACATGAGACATTGGTCCAATTCAGATTTGGTCCAGAATCTTGTGAAATTTAAGGGGTCGGCCAAATTTCTGACGGCAGAATTTACAGATTCGTATAAAACTAATCTCCCATTTGGCTTCATTACTCGACTGATTTCGGTGAGGAAACGTTCACGATCTCCAGCTTGCGTAATTTTTTGTATGACATCGGTCAAAACAACAACGTCAATTTCTCCATCTTGGATTGGGAGTAATGTAATGTCGCCGGGTATAAATTTAATTCTTGGATCTTTTTCGGGAAGTAAATCTTGCATTCTTGTGCGACGAGTTGTTGTGGCTTGCATGTCTTTTGGTTTGTAAATGTCTACGATCCAGAGTTTGCCTATATTTAATTGACTAATAATGGCAGGGGCAAGGCGACTGTCTGCGACATAAGGAAACAAAACTTGATCTTCGGATGAAATTCGGCCGTTCTTTATTATCCACTTTGGCAGCTGGATTAAGATCGCTTGTTCGGTTTGAAAATAGAACCACGTTTGAATGATCAAGAATAAGAAGAGCAGGATAGCTATGACAAGAGAGACAAGGCCCCATTCTGGCGTACTTTGACTTACAGCGGCCCAGCTAAAAAATGCGATCAGGGCGAGGCTTACTCCGATTGTGGTGAGTAGGAAAGGCCAGTGAATGTTCCAATGTCTGCGGAAGCTATTGTTCATAGATTTATCACTGCCTGAGCAAACGAATCAAGATTTGAACTGTTTTGTGCGCTGAATGCGCTGGTTTGAGCCGTTAGTTTCTCTAAAAATGCAAAATGTGGTTCAAAGGTGGCAGTATCCCAATTGTCTACGCTCTGGGACATGATTTGGGATAAAGCGATCCCGGCCGGGATTTTTTCTAATGAGCTTTCACTGTGACCCTGGATGATGGACGGAAATAGTTGGATAGCAACCTGGACCGGGGCCGTTGTGTGATTGGGGACCAGTTCTGGAGAAAAATGATATTTCCCATCTAATCCAATCGAGGCTGACCGATGGTCAAGCATAAAGGGGTCAAGTAGGCGGATGGTTTTTGAATGAACATTCACCTTTCCGGGTGATGGCCAAGCTATGATTTGACCCTCTTTATTTTTCGATAGAAGAACCGCATCATTCCCGATATAGCGCCACCCCTCTTTAATAAGAAGAAGCCCTGAAGTTGTTTTGCCAGAACCGGAGGGGCCAATGATTAAAATGGCCGTACTATTCGTAGGATGAACCGCGCCAAATGCATGAACAATGTACACGCCCAGTCGGCGCATGAGGGGTGCAAGGGCGGTAAGGGTTATATCTTCTGTGTGACCCGCTTGAATATGCTGTTCAGAGATATAGAGGTGGGCTTGAGCCGTTTTATCTTTTAAGATGCTTTGATGTAAATTGCTAAAAACTAGAATTGCACCAGAAGCTAGGGTTAATGTCGAGACTCCATTTGAGGAGTAGGCGAGGGAGTAGGAGCCGGTATCGGTATTGAACATGCGAATAGAAACGCTGGGATCATGTGCAGGGGCTTGATCTAATGGGCTTGCTTCTATTATAAGCTTTGGCAATGCAGGTTCGGCTTGATGGCAGGCAAAGACTTCAGACCAATCATTTTGAACAACTTGAATGTCTGTTTTGAGTTGAATGGGTATGTTGCAAAGGGTGATGTTCATAGTTTCTTTGGGGGGATTATACTCAAGAATTGAAAGCTTTTGATACAATTGCTTTTCGAATCGTTGAACTATGACATCTGACATCAAAATTTTAACTGACAGAACAGATTTATGGGCGCTGGGCTTGCACCTGACTGAATTGCACAAAAGAGTTGAGTTATTCGGCCCTGAACAGGTTTCTGCGCTTGTTGTGCAACTTGCGGCCCAGATGAAAGCTGAGATTCCGGCCGATTTGCTTTCGAGCATGCACGTAGTTGCTATTCCGCGTGGGGGGCTGTTTGTGATGGGGGAGCTGAGCTATGCGTTGGGGTGGAGGCGTGAGCAATTTGTAGATAATGGGCAGTCGGCCGTCTGTATTGTTGACGATTGCGCACTGACCGGTAAACGCTTTGCTGAAACGGTTTGGCGGTTTAAAGGTCGGGAGATATGGTTTTGCACGCTGGCTTCGGCCGTAGAATTGAGAAACGCCATCCTTAAAGATAAAAATTTAAACGTTAAGGGATGCTTGGCGGCGGTGGATTTAGCCCTGCTTGGTGAGACGGGATTGCCCGATGGTGATCCAGATCGGTATTTAAATGGATCTGTGGAGCATGTGGCGTTTCCGTGGACAGAACCAAGCTTGCCGGTAACGGTCCCGATGTCTGGAGGGATTCAGGATGGTTGGCATTTGTTGCCGCCTCATAAAACATTGGGGAATTTGGCCCTTTTGGAACTGCCTTTGGACAAAGATCGTTTAAAGGCTGAGATTGAAGTACCGAGCGGGCTAGTTTGGCGTTTGGATGGTGAGCTGGTTATCCTGTTTGAGCCCGAGGGCAAGCAGGTGTATGAGCTGAGCGGATTGGGGGCAAAAGTTTGGAAAATGTGCGCTGGATATCAAAATCGGTCGACGGTCTTAAAGCATTTGAAAGGGGAAAATGCAAAAGAAGTCGAAGAATTGATAGATCAATGTCTTGCGAACCGGCTGTTGGTTCAGATATAAACAGGGAATATGGCAGAGTCGAAGATTGGCGGAAGATACATTTTAGGCGAACAGATTGGGCGAGGGGGGATGGCAACCGTCTATCATGCTCACGATCCCCAGTTCGGGCGGGACGTGGCGATTAAGATGCTGCACAGCTTGCCGGGGGATGAGCTAGAAGAGTTTTTGGTCAAGAAATTTAGACAAGAGGCGAAAATTATCGCTTCGCTGGAGCATTTTGCGATTGTGCCAGTCTATGATTTTGGACGGCATGATAATTGGCCCTATTTGGTGATGCGATTAATGGAAGGGGGGACGCTCAAGGATTCGATCCAACAGGGGGCGCTGCCACTGGCGGAAATCCAAATTGTTTTAGACAGAATCTGTGCGGCTTTAGAGCGTGCTCACCAGAGTAATATTGTGCATCGTGACATTAAGCCCACCAATATTTTTATTGATGGTGAGGGGCTGGTGTATTTGGGGGATTTTGGGATTGCGCGGGTCACGGCCGGAGATCAAACGACTAGCTATTTGGGATCACCCAGGTATATGGCTCCTGAGCAGGCGCAGGGTGACCCGCTTAGCCCGGCTACTGATATTTATCAGATGGGGATTGTGCTGTTTGAGATGCTGACCGGCCGTAAACCGTTCTCGGGTGAGACGCCAGAGCAGACGATTCTGATGCATTTGCAGGACCCGATCCCACGGCCGACGATGTTTGACGCGGAGTTGCCGATAGGAATGGACTCTGTGATCGAGCTTTCGCTGGCTAAAAATCCTGAGGATCGCTTTCAATCGGCCCGTGATTTGGCTACAGCTTTTCGCCATGCGCTCAAATCACCTCCGGCCCATTTGGCGCTTGAGCAAGATTCGGCCGAACATTTCGTAGATTCTGAATTTGATTTGCCGGTAGATGCACCCCCAGAGATAGAAGAGTACCCGACTGAACGAAAGCCGTTTTTCTTGGATGATGAGCATTCGATCGGTGAGCGGCCGAGCCCGCCAGGGTTTTTGGCTGAAAACCGTTGGGTGTTGTGGCTGTTAGCTGCAACGCTCGTGACCCTTTTGCTATGCGGCGGCTTGTATTTGGTGGCGCGGGCTGCCGGTTTAGTGGGGGATGGGGCTGCTCAAGAGCAAGCGGTTATTTTGCCTGCTCCTTCATTAGAAGCAGGATCAGATTCGCAGGCCGGGAATAGTGACCCGATATCTGAACCGGTCATTGAAAATGAGGAGACTCAGGCTGAAAATCCTGTGGCAACGGTAACCTTGCCATCCTTTGAAGCGCTGGAGATTGATTCTGAACAGCTTGCGGTACTGGGCGGCGGTAGTGGAGAGCTGGTTTATGCGGCCGGATCAGGTAGAGACTTTTCAATTTTTAGAGCGGCCGAAGACGGTGTTGACTCAGTTTCTGACAATAATTTCAGAGCGTTTGGGGCAACCTTTTCACCCGATGGGAGCCGGATCGCTTGGCATGAGGAACATGAAATTGAGAAGACTTGGGAAGTGTACAGCGCCAATCCTGATGGAACGGATAAGCAGAATGTGACCAACAATGGGGCGGATGACAGTTTTCCGCGCTGGTCACCAGATGGATCAAAGATCGTGTTCCACACCAACCGGAACCTGACTGGGGATAATGCGCGTCAGTTTGATATTTATGTCATTGATGTGCAGAGTGGCACAGAAGTGCAGCTAACAGATAGCGAGCTGAATGAATTTGGCGGGGCCTTTTCACCTGATGGGAGCCAGATTGTGTTTCATCGTCAGCTTTCTGCGAATGTGTGGGAGCTGTTTGTGATGAATACAGATGGGTCTGATGAAGAACAGATTACGACGTTAAACCGGCCGACACTGTTCGCCTCATGGTCTCCGGCCGGTGACCAGCTGGTTTTTCATGGATTGGTTGGTAACGTGTGGCAGATTTTTACCTTTGATTTGGCCACTAAAAATGCCACGCAGATCACTTTTGATGAGCAGAACTCTTTTTATCCAAAATGGTCACCAAATGGGGAGTGGATCGCGTTCCATCGGGAATTTGAAGAGGATAATCGGGATATTTTCTTGGTCAAGCAGGATGGCACCGAGCAATTTAGGGTTACCAATACTCCTGAGCAAGAAAGAATGCCGGATTGGCAGCCCTAAAACAATCCCTGTGCAAATCAAATTGGTGTTTGAGTTGAGAGAAACAGGTAGCTTTTTCTCTCGATTTTCGGCATACTCAGCAAATAACTTTTACCAATAAGACTTACGCAAAATGGATCATGGATTTGTTCCTTGTGTACACCCAGGGCACCCACAAGGGATGCCCCTAAAAACAGGTTTTCACCTACGTGGGTCTTAACCAATTAAATGGCGACAAGCGCCATCTGGATTTAAGGAGAAATGATGTCAGATAAGAAATACGTTCTCTCGTTAGAATACTGCTCTGCTTGAAACTACTTACCTCGAGCTGTCCGTGCGGCAGACGAAATTTTAAGTAACTATCAACATGTTGTTGAAGATTTTAAATTGATCCCTAGCGGTGGCGGCCGTTTCGAACTAAAAGTCAACGGCGAGTTGGCCTATTCAAAAAAGGCGACCGGCCGACATGCCAATGATGGTGAAGTGCTCGGAATTTTCCAAGGGATTATTGGCCCTGACGTGCCGAAATACAACGATTAGGGTTATTAGCCTTCATCATTTAAAAAAGTAAAAAGGCCGCTGAAAGCAAAATCAGCGGCCTTTTTGTTTGGAGCAGAAACTTGTGAATTTCTGTTTTAATTAGCCGATTAGCTCAAGCGTCACCGTGAGCGTCATCTCGTCCCTATCACGCAAAATGGTTAGTTCTACATCTTCGCCCGCTTCCCCTTCATACGTTACAAATGATCGCAGCGCTTCAACATCGCGAACCGGCGTGCCGTTTATGGCGATGATGACATCACCACCGGTGGGAAACTCGGTTGAACCGATGGTTTCGCTGCCTTGAGGGCCACGCAGCTCTGATTTTGCGGCCGGACTGTTGGGGACGATGCCAACTACAACGACGCCTGTATCGGGCAAGCCTAAAAGCTCACGAATTTGCTCTGGCATCTGTTCAATAGATTGGACTTGAGCACCCAGATAGGGTCTGGTGTCCCGCAGGTTTGATAAGCCGCCTGAGGCTAAATTGTCCAAAGATTCGACGAGTAAGTTACTGGGAACTGCAAACCCGATACCGGCCGATGCGCGCCCTTCAGGATTAATAATCGAGGTATTGACGCCGATCAGCTCTCCCCGAGAATTAAGCAACGGGCCGCCGGAGTTGCCGGGGTTGATCGCCGCATCTGTCTGGATCATGGGGACGTTGACTTGGCCGATAGAGGGAACTGAGCGGCCGAGGGCGGAGACGATGCCGTTGGTTACTGTAAATTCAAGTCCAAAAGGATTGCCAATGGCGATTACTTTTTGCCCGATCTGTAACTGATCAGAATCAGCAATAGTTAGCCCTGGCACATCTGGGAACTGGAGAGATGAACTAAGCGGGGCGAGCAATGCAAGATCAAATGATGGGTTGGCACCAATCACTTGAACCGGAATTGGCCGGTTTTCTTGCTGTGGAAAAACAACGGTGATTTCCGCGTTTTCGAGCAAATCAGCCGTGCCTGACGCCAATGCTCCTTCAATCACATGAAAGTTGGTGACGATATAACGGTTGCTCTGATCTGCCTGATCAATTAGAAAGCCGCTGCCAGAACTTTGTTGTACGGGCCGTTCCTCCTCGAGGAATGGGAGTAGATCCTGAAATTCTTGTGGAATTTGATCTTCTGGAATGCCTGCAAACGGGAGCATCGGTTCGCCTGCAACTGAGACATTGATGGCGACGACGCTGGGGCCAAAGTCGTTGACGATATTGATTGTGTTCTGCTCATCGGCTAAAAGCGCGCTGGTTTCGTTAAAAAGTTCAGTTTGGGCGCTGACCGTTGTCGCAGGACTGTTGCCTGGATTGTTGTAGTTGCTAAATGCAACGAATGTTACTAAAGCTAGAATGAGCCAGTTGGCTATCATTAATTTCTTCATTTCATAATCCTTGTTTAAATAAAATTATCTAAGGTTGATTAAGAGATGAGAAACACAAGCCGGTTTTTACACCGACTCTGAAGACGTTAATTATTTTGAAATATTTAGGGTGAAAAGGGCGACTAGCGTTTAGCTGCGAGCTTTTACTAAATCGGCCCGGCGTAATTTGCCGGCCGAATTGCGTGGCAGCTGCTCGACAAACTCAAACGTTTTGGGAACTTTGTAACTCATTAGGCGGGCTTTGCAGTAGGTTTCAAGCTCAGATCGGGTTAGTGGATCCGTATCATCTTTGATTTGGATGACAGCGTGAACCCGTTTGCCCCATTCTTCGTCTGGCAGGCCGATTACCGCCACGTCTGCGATGGAGCTATGCTCAGTTAGCACCGCTTCTACTTCGGCCGGATAGACATTTGCTCCCCCGGTTATGATCATGTCAACACGGCGATCCGCGATAAATAAATACCCATCTTCATCGGCCCAACCTAAATCCCCCACACTGCTAAACCCGGCATCATCTTTTTTAGCGGGATTAGATCCAATGTAAGTGTAGGATGGCCCTCGGTTGGGATCGGTCCAGCGCATAAAGATTTCGCCGACTGCGCCCGGAGCGCACTCATCTCCATTTGCATCGATGATGCGCATTTCACAACCAGGGACCGGTTGACCCACGCTCCCCTCATGCTTTAACCATTCATTTCCCCGAATCGTGCAAATGCCTACCGCCTCTGTGGCTCCAAACAGTTCGAGCAGGTTTTCCCCACCGATCAAATCGATCCATGCATGTTTGAGCCAATGTGGGCAGGGGGCAGCGGTGTGGATGAGGGTGCGCATGCTGCGCAGATTTTTTTGCCCGATGTTGGGCAATTTTGCGATGCGACTCATCATGATCGGGGCCATATAGGTGTAGCTGACCTTGTATTTTTCGATCAAGTCGGCCGCTTGTGCTGCATCAAATCGAGACGTTAGGATGATGGTGTGCCCTTGAAAAAAGCCGCGATGGGAAAACAGATAGGGGGCGTTGTGATACAAGGGGCCACTAACCAAGTGAACCATGCTCGGCTCAATCCCTAAAAGATCAAAAACCGGGGTGTCGTCGGTCGATGCCCATGGATTGGGATCGACAATGAGTTTGGGCCGGCCGGTTGAGCCGCCTGAAGCAACCGCTTTGCCCGGATGGGCAGTGATATCTGGCAGGGGGTCGGCCGAAAACCGGTCAGCTTGTTTAATTTGATCCAATGTTAGCTGAGGGCTTTGCACATTATCCCAGTCAGCCACAACCACTTCTCCATTGGCCAGCTCAAGAAGCTGGATGCGCTCCCGCTCCGGCAATTTGGGTCGTAGAGATAGGACCAAGGCCCCCAACTTCCAACCGGCCAAAGAGACAAGATAGTGCTCGGGGCAGTTGGGTAGCCCTAGCACAACCATCGAATCGGAATTGACGCCGTGTTGGGCCAACAAACGGGCGATTTGGTTTGAACGTTGATCAACTTGCAACCAAGTTAGCTCTTGTGGCTCAGCATCCCCGTCGCAAAAAATAATGGCCGGTTTGTGGGGATGTTTTGTCGCCCATTGTGAGGGGCGAAGTCCATATGAAATAGGTTTGCTGTCACTTGGAGGGATTGAATAGGACATGTAGGGGCTTACCCGTCAATTTCGACTTCAGCTTCAATTTCTACTGGTATGTCCATCGGTAGACCGGCCATCCCTACAGCTGACCGAGCGTGTTTGCCACGCTCGGGCCCGTAAAGCTCTAAGATTAGGTCAGAAAAGCCGTTAATGACGGCCGGTTGCTGGTTAAATCCTGGAGCCATATTGACCATGCCAAAAACGCGCAGCCAACTTGAGATTCGATCGAGGCTGCCCAGCTCCAATTTTAGACTGCTTAAAATCGCTAGCCCTGTGGCTCTGGCGGCCGTATACCCTTGCTCTAGCGTCACTTCTGCGCCGACTTTGCCCCGTGGCTCTAGCAGTGTGCCATCCTGATTGAGCGGGCCGTGGCCGGAGACAAATACACGGTTGCCGCGCACGTGTACCCAGGGGAACGGTAGTGTCATACCGGGTGGGAGTTGGATTGGATCAGGCAGTGAGAGCCTCATCAACGTTAATTTGTGTTCAATTGGATCAAATGATTGGTAAGTCATGGGATATTTGGGGATGTAAAAAAATTGCTGATGGCAAGATTGTATTCGTTTCAATTAAAACTTGTTTGACCCGTATCGACAAGCTGAAAAATTGATCATTTCACATGATAATTTAGATTGAGGGATGAGTTGATGCCGTTTCAGCCGAAGGTATGTATCCGTTGTCCAATTGATCAACCAGAGTTGGGAGCTGCTGAGTCAGCATAAATGCAACCTTCACAAAATCACTTTGCCTGCCTTTTTTCATGGCCGACTTGACCTGGGAAACCGTTAGTTTTGCGAGATAGGGCTTAAGTCGCTTTTGGCTATAGGTTCGCAGGGCTTTGAAGTTGCCTAAAATCGGATGCCCCATGGCAAGTGCGTAAAGTTGCAATCCTTTCTCTACATCACCCAACTCTACGAACAAAAAAGACGCTGACAGAATCGCTTGCAACAAACCAAAATAATCTTTGATTTCCAGACCCATGACCAAGGCGGTTTGTAAAAGTTGGCCTGCTTGCTTTGTATCCCCTTGTAATTGGGTTGATGTACTTAACATTCCCATCGCCCAGCAAAGTTCACTTTTCTGATTACTTTTTTGATTAGCGGCAACACTTTCTTTAAAGTAAATGTGGGCCTGATTCAGCCGATTTTCATGTAGCAGTTCAACCAATCCCAAAATCCATTTGGCGGTACCTAAAACTGTTTGGTCACCAATCAGCGCGGCTTGCCCTACCGCATCGAGCGCATGACTTTTGGCAGAAGAGAAGCGACTCATCGCCAGCTCTGTGATGCTAATGCGAATCTTGGCCCGAGGAAGCAATATCTGATTTCCCGTTTTTTCAAACAGTGTCAGACTTTTTAACTGATAACCGTGAGCTTGGTCATATCGCCCGGCCCACACCAAGTTCATTCCTAAACGGCCTAAGCTGTCCATAAGCAGTGTCGGTTCATTGAGTGCTTCGCAAAGCTGCACACTTTCGGCCGCCCGCGAAATCGCTTCGGCCACGTCCCCTTGATAGACGGCCGTATTGCTCATCCAGTCGAGCAGTTTGGCTTTGCCCCGCTGCTCTCCCAGCTTTTCGCGGATGGCTAGGCTGCGCTGGTACAGGTCTGTTGCAACGGCAAACCGTCCGCTGTCATGCACGACTTGACCCAGTTTAAAGCTGGCTCGGGCGATGCCCCACGCATCATTGATTTGAGAATACAGATCTAAACTTGTTTGTAAGCTGGTTTCCGCTTCGGGTCGGCCGCTGCCAAATAATATCCGGCCGTTTTGATAGTGAACAAACGCCTGTGTAAGCGAGGACAATTGATCCAACTGATCAAGTGCTCGCTGGATGTGCTGCTCCGCCTGCGCCTGTTTTCCGCGAGTGCG
>JAHDEN010000200.1:0-5575 GCA_020628815.1 Chloroflexota bacterium
AACTATGCGGATGGGTCGTTTTTTGACCCAAATCGCAAGATTTTCTATGCACGTGCCCCCGGCCGTCTAGACCTCATGGGTGGCATTGCTGACTACTCCGGTTCGCTGGTGCTAGAAATGCCGATTCAAGAAGCGGTGATGGCGGCCGTACAAATCAACCCTGAACCGATCATCGAAATTATTAGCTTGGGGGATGAACGTAAGCCGTTTAACATGCCCCTTGCGGAATTTGGAACGCTGCAAAACCCGATGCCGTATGCTGATGCGGTTGATTATTTTCGACAATCGGCCGATTGGGCCGCCTACATCGCGGGCGCTTTTCTAGTCCTCATGCGAGAGCGGGGAATCCAGTTCAATCAGGGTGCGAAGATTCTGATTCAGTCCGAGGTGCCAGAAGGGAAAGGGGTAAGCTCGTCGGCCGCAGTTGAGGTGGCGTCGATGCTTGCCATCGGCCGGGCGTTTGGGATTGATTTTGATGGGACAGAGCTGGCTACTTTGTGCCAAAAAGTCGAAAACCTCGTGGCCGGTGCCCCCTGCGGCATTATGGACCAGATGACCGTCGTACACGGCCGAGCCAATCAGCTTTTGGCGCTTAAATGCCAACCGGCCGACATTCAGGGCCATGTTAAGATTCCGGCCGATTTAGCCGTATGGGGACTTGATTCCGGCATTCGGCACGCCGTTTCTGGCTCGGATTATGGCTCGGTTCGGATAGGGTCATTTATGGGATTAAAAATCTTGCAATCAAAGTTTAGCTTTGCACCGGACCGATACCTGGCAAAAATCAGCCCAGCCCTTTTTGAGCGAGAGTTTATGCACAGCATACCGGGCTCACTTTTAGGCAAAGACTTTCTCGAAACGTATGGTGAGTTACCCGATACGGTTACAAGCGTAGACCCGAACAAATCCTATTCGGTTTATCATCCTACCGCTCATCCGATTTATGAAAATGACCGCATTGAGAAATTCAGAAAAATGTTGGCCGGAACTCGAGAAAATAAAGGGCCCTACTTGGGTGAATGGATGTTTGAATCCCATCTCAGCTATTCAAAATGCGGCTTGGGGTCCGAAGGGACCGATTTGATTGTTGAATTGGTGCGTCAGATTGGATTGAGCAATGGACTGTTTGGTGCGAAGATTACAGGCGGAGGTAGCGGTGGCACAGTAGCCATCCTCGGCCGGGCTGATGCCGAAGAGGTGGTGAATGCCATCGCGAAAAGCTATGAGCGACAAACAGCACGGAAAACGGTTCTATTCAAGGGCTCTTCAGATGGGGCTATGGCAATTTAATTGATCAAATATTAGGAGGGTGATCAGATGGACGAGTATTTAAAAGGGCCAGATTTTTACGATAACGAAGATGTTTTTGATGTCTACATGAATCATCGTTTGAACAGACCCGAGACACCGAATGACACGATGGAAGAGCCGGTCATTTGGGAGCTTGCCAAAGATGTCACAAATATGCGCGTTCTAGATCTCGGCTGTGGCGATGGGCAGTTTGGTCTTAAGCTATTAGATGCAGGAGCAAAATCATATACGGGAGTCGAAGGCTCAAAAAACATGGCCACTGCGGCCGAGGCGAATTTAAAAACTTCGGCCGGAACGGTGCAACATGCAGCCCTTGAACATTGGGACTATCCGGCACAGCAATTTGATATCGTATTTTCCCGCTTAGTTCTGCACTATATTCAAGATCTAAACAAGGTATTTAATCAGGTTCACCAGACGCTTGATGACAACGGCCGCTTCATCTTTTCAGTTGAGCATCCGGTCATCACATCGACTGAAAAACGGTGGAAGGGGCTGGGCAAACGGCAAGATTGGCTGGTAGATGATTATTTTAGAAGCGGCCGGAGAGAAAACAGCTGGCTGGGTGGTAAAGTTATCAAATATCATCGCAGCATTGAGCAAATTTTTACGGGGCTCCAGCAAGCAGGATTTATCGTTGAAGCTTTGCGTGAGGCAACCCCTATTCGAGAGAACTTTTCATCAACTGAAACCTACGAGCGCAGAAATCGCATCCCTCTATTTTTAATACTTTCAGCGGTGAAAAGCGTATAAGCTAAAGTCAACATAATCAAATCTGGAGCTAAATGAAAAACCAAAATATAGATAACGAGCTGCTGAATGTCACAATCAACATCACAAGAGAACAGTATGTTGAAGGTCAACTAGCATTTGCTCGAAGCCAAGGTCTTTTAAAGGCAAAAATAATCTTATTCACCACAGCACTGGCATCAATCGGCTTAATAAGCATCATTCTTAGCCTCATCTTTCTTGAAAGCCTAGAAGAGCGATTTTTCTACATCAGCTTGAGTACATTTTTATTTTTTCCCCTACTCGTCGTTTTAGGATTTCGCTACCTCGTGCTACCTCAAGCCTATTCAGGACTCTATGACAAAGAAGAGTATATAAAACAGTCTTTCCGCTTAACCATTAACGGTATCGGGCTACATATTGAAAATGATTTAGCCCATATCAACCATCATTGGACTCAGGTTACAGGCAAGGTTGATTTGGACGAGTATATCGTTTTTTCGATAGCCCCTGTGAAAACTTTTTTCCTCCCTAAAGCCGCTTTTTCTGAAAAGCAGCTCATTATCATCGATCAGTTATATGAAGCCCAGCGTGACCCCCTTATTGTTGAAAAAGTTCGACAAGAGGCATTTATAGGGCTCCGAAAACCTTTTTTCATTACCATAGGGATTACATTATTCTTCATCTTGATTCAAATTTGGGCCAAATTGCAATCATAGGACTAGCCCATGCCAAAAATGATACTCACCCGCATCGGCTGGGCCGGTGCCACCCTCTTTTTAGTGTCGATCATTATTTTTATCGCCATCGAAGCTTTACCCGGAGACATGGCGACCGCTTATTTGGGCCGGGATGCAACACCGGCCAGCCTTGCCGCCTATCGTGAAGAATTTGGGATCAACCGCCCATTAGTCGTGCGGTATGCTGAGTGGCTATTTGGCATGTTACAAGGGGATTTTGGCTCTTCTCCATTACGGGCTGAACCGATTAGCCAAATTATAGGCTACCGGTTTAGAAACACGTTGGTGCTTGGCCTGGCTGCGGCCGTTTTTGGTATTCCAATCGCAATCCTGCTGGGAATCATTGCCGCACTCACTCGGGATCAAAAAAGTGACGTCATTCTGTCTTCCATCTCTATGATCTTAATGACGCTGCCGGAGTTCGTGGTTGGCACTTTTCTGATTTTCATTATCGCAGTTCGGCTCAAATGGCTTCCCGGAGTAACCCTCATACCGATAGATGCGCCGCTAAAAGAATTACTGCCTAACATTATTTTACCCGTCATAACGATGGCCTGTATCATGGTCGCCCACATTTTGCGCCTGATTCGGACAAGTCTGATTGACGTGATGACGAGCGAATACGTAATTATGGCCCAGTTAAAAGGGGTACCTCGATGGCGAGTTGTACTGCTTCATGCCCTGCCAAATGCAATGCTCCCCACTATCAACATAATCGCTCTAACCATCGCTTGGCTGTTGGGTGGCTCAGTTGTGATTGAGTCGATTTTTAACTTCCCCGGCCTTGGAACTGCGATCCTAGTTGGCATCTCAAGCCGTGATTTTATGCTGGTCCAAGGGATTGCGATGGTGCTTGCCGCAACTTATATCGGCCTCAATCTGATAGCCGACTTGCTTGGCCTGGTGCTGAATCCAAAATTACGCAGCCAGCGGGCATAATTTGAGCCGACTCACCACAGCCCCATCGTATGCCTCAAAATGCCCAGTTCGCCGGTATGGTAGGCGTTATGGCTAGCGATGATATTAATCTCGCGCAAAATATTGTGCTCGTGCTCGCCGCTGTTGGGCAATGGGGCAAACAGGTCCCGGCCGGTGTCGTTAATGATTTCGACTAACGCTTGCCGATCTGCGTAAAAGGCATCGATAGTCGCCTGCCATCCGGCCGTATCTGTTTCTAACTCTTTGTCAGGCCACAAATCATCTGGGAAATTGGGCCAAACATAATCGTCGCTCACAATGTATTCCAATATATCTTTTTGGCAGATGCGAATGTGCTCAAGCAAGTGCCAAAATGAATAGTCACAGTTGGGCGGCCGCGTATTGACATGTTCGGCCGGGAAATCCTTTACCCCATCTTCAAAGTCCATGTGCGCTTGACGAACGGTCAGCATCCGAACCAACTGATTGCGCATCTCTATGCCACTCATATGTTTCTCCATTACCTGTTAAGTTTAAAAATTTTCGCTCGATCAATGTTTTTAGTTGTTTGATTGAGACAGCCTGCGACCGAGAAATGATCGTCTGCTTTGTTTCGTCAGACAGCTGCGAAGATAACGCTTCAAGCAACGTTTCTGCGTTGTTTTTCGCGTCTGCCTGCACAGATGGATGATTCACCGCATAGGTCAACCAAAATGCGGCAGACTCTTCAGAACCAAGATTAATTGCAACTTGACCCAAAAAGACGACGGCGGTTAATGCGTCGGGCAAGGCGTTAATCGATGTCGCCTGTTGCAAAGCTAAAAGTAGCGTCTCGGCCGCTTTTTGGTAGTGCGTTAAGCGAATATAGGTCTGCCCCAATCCATTGTAATTTGCAGCAATCCATCTTTGATCGCCCATCTCAATTGAAACGGCCAAACTATTTTCATAATATTCTACCGATTCTTTGAGTCGCCCTTTGCGACTCAACAAGCCAGCGATATTGCTTTGAATATTCGCAATCGGCATCGGCTCGCCTACATCTTGTGCAATTTCAGCCGCCTCTAAATAAACAGGGAGAGCCAAATCAGCCTGCTTAGATCGAACATAGTGGGAGCCGATGTTGCTCAACAGGTTAGCGATTCCCCGCTTAAACTGGCGCTTTTTATGGATGGCTAAGGCCATATCCATATGGGCTTTAGAATCTGAGTGGTCTCCGCGAATCGACCCCAAAATCGCCAAGCCATTTAACGCTCTAGCGATACCGGTTGAGTCTTCAACCGATTCAAAGAGAGACAAACTGTCTTTAAATCGCTGATCGGCTAGGTCATACTCTCCCCGCCGGACTAAGACAATGCCCAAATAATAAAAGGCCTCGGCCGACTCTTTGACCATATCCGCCTGCTGCAAAATCGGGATCGCCTGGGTTAGCCGCTCAAATCCGCTGGCAAAATGACCCAACTGATAATCAAAGCTGGCCCCGTGCAGTTGCAAAACCGCAGTTGCTTCAGGCGACCACTTAGATTCAGACTCAAGTAAACGGTTGATCAGCTCTTGCCCATCAAAGAACATATTTTTACGGCTATAAAAATATGATGCCACAGGCAAAATTCCGAACAGGGTTTCTTCAGTCAAAATCGTATCTACTAACCAATTGAAAACCGCTTGTACATTGCCGAATTCAGCTTCTGCTACTTCAATCAATGCTTCCTCAGCCCCATACATGCCGGGCTCAAAGCTTTGCATTAGCTCTGCGTAGTAGCTTCCAAAAGCGGTAATGAGCTTTAATTTCTGACCTTCTAGCAGCTGTTCTAAGCCCAACTCTTGAAGTAGCGGATGAACACGGTATCGGCCGCCCGCTTCTTTTTGCAGCAGCGATT